>JAKFVJ010000361.1 GCA_021732245.1 Candidatus Obscuribacterales bacterium
CCACTAGACAATGAATCAGCCAATCCCTCTCGTACGGCTTCCTGAATATCTTCGTCAGTGATTAACTTGTGCTCTATTATTCTCTTCGCTGTCTAAATATGTCCACCGGTCAAACAGCGATTCAAAGCTTGCTGCACTGCATCAGATATTTCTTTGTTTTCAACTAACTTGAGTTCAATTATTTTTTCAGCATCGTCAATGCATCCTTCAGACAAGCTTTTGATTAAGCTTTTAACAGCGGCTTCTCGGACCTTTACTGTTTTCAGATTTTCATCTGTGGCAAACTTTCTTTCAAGTAATTTCTCGACCTCAGTAATAGATCCTTGATATAAGCACTTGGCCAACCTTAGCTGAACGGCTTTTTGAATCTCGCTTGTTTTCAGATTTTCATTTGTGACCAACTTGCGTTCAATTAGTTTCTCGATAATGTCAATCCGCCCATCTCTAAAGCAATTAACCAAAGCTTGACGCACTGCTCCTTGAATCGCTTCCTCCGGAACTAACTTGCTCTTTATTATTCTCTCTGCGGTCTCAATGTATTTACCAGACAAGCAAGTAACCAACCCTTGGCGCGTCGCTTCTCGAATGTCTTCTTGCTGCAGATCTTCTTCTGTAACAGAATTGTCCTTAATTATTCTCTCTGCATTGACAATGCTTCCTTTAGACAAACATTCAACCAACAATTTACGGACTTCTCGTTTTTCGGAAGCAAGGGAGTCGTCAAGTGTACGTTTTTCTGTCGAACGGGTACTATCAGTAGCACTTTCCTGTCTCGTATCTAAGATATCATTAGCCATCAGTGATGGTGCTTGCGTTGACGGACTTGCCTTCTCTAAAGACTCAGCATTTTCAATTGCCGACTTTAGATGCTTACCCATCTGCGCATGGCGAGTGCTTAGTGCTGTTACTCCTTGATTGATTCCAGCTAGCGCAAATCCTATTATTCCAAAATCAATTGCTGCATTCTGTATATTCTTCGCTTCCAGTGTGCGCCCATTGAAAGAAGCATCTGCTACCGCTCCTACTGCCCCGGCCGGCACTCCTGCAACTCCGGCTATCGTCATATCAGACAATGCATTCTTGAATGTCCCTGGCTTTACCTTTGCCGCTACCTTCAATCCCGACAATGCTTCTGAACCAGCTCCTAAAAGCCCGAATGTAAGGGCCTGCGAGCCTGCATTGGCTACTCTGCCAGAGAGAAAATTATTACTTGGGTCCGATTCCGTGAATACCGCCCCATACACGGCTCCTTGTTTGGCGCTTCTCATAAAATGCTGTCCGCATCTTTGCGTAAGTGACAAAGTATTGGCCGTCTCCACCTGCCGAAATGGGCCCAGCTTTAGCTTGCCCAATAAGTTAAAGTCCACTGCCATCCCTATGGCACCGCCAAATTTTTGTGCCCAGGAGTCTGTCAAATTACCCTCGGCATTCTTCTCATTTACTATTGAGACATGTGGTAAATGACCTCCAGTGACTAATTGCCCCAAGCCATTCCACAATGGAGCAATTACCGCTGATTGCACAAATGCTCTGCCAAAATCCTCGACAATAGTGAGGCAGCTAAGCGGTACTTCCGCTTTGTCTCCCTCTCTAAGTGGCGCTATTTCTCGATTAATCAACTACTGCCCTGCCCACTTCTGGTCGTGCTGTCTTCCTTCAGAAGATTAATTTATCAATCAAAGACTTACTTGTAATTGGGGAAAATACGGGTGCTATTTGAAAAGCCTAGAATATGAATGGAGTTAATCCTAGCGATGCACGATTTCCCCTTTGAACTAGAAGAGTCTCTGAAACCAGTAGTGAGTGATGAATCTGGAGTGGTTTACTGCCTATATAAATACCGTCTCTGTCGTGTGAACATATACTTACGTTCTGACTGAAGCCTGGCACGTAACTGGTTTTGTAGTACTCGGTGCGTAAAAGCCAGAAGCTGTTTACGAGAAGCTCCAGTGCGAAAGAACCTATCTCGCCGGGCAAAAACCATCAATAGGTGTTCTAAATAGAACCCGGGTCATAGTAAAAGACTGGCGGGTTGTGCCTCTCTGAACTAAAATGCTGACCTTTGAATCTACTGGTCCGCGTATTAATTTTACGACTCCGTTAATAGTGGGGTTAGAGCCGATGGATCTACCGTCCACACTTATTATTTCATCGCCCTTCTGAATACCTGCTGCCTCTGCAACTCCACCTGTTATAAATTGCATTACAACTATCTTCTTGCCTTGTTTTCCCAACGTCATGCCGACACCAGTGAGTGAACCACCGGTAAGGGGATCACTCACTGTTATCCCGGAGGCAGGTGATGGCTGTCCATTTCCTGATTGCATTTCGCTGGTATCTGACGTAGAAGACGGCTTTGTATGGTCGTTTCTATTTTGAAAATTAGATGTTGTTGAATGACTCTGGTCTTCAGTTTCTGCTGCGTATGCTATTAGCAATGACCCTGAGGAGATTGATAGGATAGTTGTCACCACTAACAGAATGTCTATCTTAAATGGCACAATTATTCCTTCTGATTCGCATGTTTAAGTATCTCAATGCTGTTGATCGTGATTTCATCTATAGGATCGGTCAATATTTTTCTGGACGGAAATATCAGAAAGTTTCTCTACAGCGGTTTGTTCATTCGCCAATCGTCCGCGAATCATAACGAATAGCGCCTGATCGTTGTGCGAATTAGTGATAAGTGATTTCGCAAGTTTGTTGCCTGATGTATCAAGTTCGTACAGTTTGCCATTGCTGATTAACGCGAAAACGGCGTCAGAGCGCAATGCATGTTGCCGACTATAGGTGGCTCGTGTCAGCTTTACGTCGATTTTTTGTTTGTCATTCGCACAGCACCTTTGTCCACAAGATAACCTGTGAAGCTGGATATGGCGTTCTCTGCGCGAGTCGGAATTACTATAAACAGCAAGATCAAAAATAACAGCAATGCTCTCATGGAAACCCCCTCTCATATTATCCGTAATTGTAATCTTTGGGAACACTTGTGACAGCTTGGACAAAGGGTCATTTATGGTTTTGATTGATCGTTGCTTTTGTTGGGGTTTTCTTTGGTGAAACTCGTGGTCGTTTGGAATTGTTTGCGGGACTCTTGGTCGTCACGATATAACTGATGCAATGATTGTTGCGCAGTGGCGTGCTTAGCGGTGACCGATTGTAGTGGAGGCACCGCTGGTGGTGTCACTCGTTCGAGATGTCGATTGTAACCTTGAATACCATCTTCTGGGGCTTGGGCATCCTCGCTGCGTGAGAGCCAATACGGTTCAGACAGGCTTAAAGTGCGGATAAACAACTCTGCATTGTACCCATTAGTAGACTGTTTATATGGCAGAAAATAACAATCTGAGGCTCCGTGTTCAATCGAGCAAGGCTTCCTCTTATGCACTACCGGTCCACCTTTATTGTTTGGCGTCAGTGACCACGTAGTTCCGTTCTGAAACTTAGCAACGATGGTGTAAATCCTGTCATCTGGGCGCAATTGTGCTAAGTGATTGGCCATTGGGCAAAATGTACGATCAAACGACATTCCGACACGATTAGCCGCGTGGACATTTCCGCATAGAATTAAGAGACGCTTGTTCGGTGCGGATTGTAATTGTTTTGCCAAAAATTCTGCCATGCTGTTGTCGCGGTCTTGTGGGTTTTTCGCCGAAATAGGATCAAAAGCAATGACCTTGATCGCTGGCATAGTCCGCAAATGCTTAATTAAGCTTGCCATCGCAGTACTCCCCCGTCCATCCTGCACTGGACAGTTGAATATCGGCATTGACTTCAATATTTCTTCGTCACCAGTTTTCATGTATTCATCAATAAATTTTTGATGATCCCTTGGTAATTCAAGTCCAACGATGAGATCGGAGCCATCATCTGATAGTTGACCTGCAAGACTGTCAACGAATTCTGGAATTTCTTTTGAACCGTGGAATTCGCCTATGCAGACTATTCTGCAATCCCTAAGTACTTTAACGATGCTTATTGGTATATGTGTCGAATTCTCAATTGCAATAGATTGGCCGGGCTTGATGTCTTCTGTTGATACTGGGCTGGCAAAATCAGCTTTAGCATCTACCTGCGTAGTGACAAGAGTGAAGAAACTCATGAGTCCAATCAAACAGACGTTGTAGTTGATCGTGCCTTGCATAAGGTTTCTCAAAAGTTCTGGACGGAAATATCGGAAAGTTGCTCTACTGCGATTTTTTCATCTGCCAATTGTCCGCGAATCATAACGAATAGCGGCTGATCATTATGGGAATTAGTGATAAGTGATTTCGCAAGTTTATTGCCTGCTGTATCAAGTTCGTACAGTTTGCCATTGCTGACTAACGCGAAAACCGCGTCAGAGCGCAACGCAAGTTGCCGACTATAGGCGGCTTGTGTCGACTTCATGTCGATATTTTTGTTGGTCATTCGCACCGCATCTCTGTCCACAAGATAACCTGTGAAACTGGGTATAGCGTTGTCTGCCTTGGCTGGAATTACTATAAACATCAAAATCAAAGATAGCAGCAAAGCTTTCATGGAAACGTCCTCTCACATTTTCTGTAATTGTAATCTTTGAGAAGGCTTGTGACAACTGGAGAGAATTCCTGAGCAGTAATCGGGCAAACACCCAATGAAACCTTGAGAATCCTGATGGTGAGCTTGTACCAGCAAGGAAGAGATGGAAATATCTTCATTACGTTCGTATTTTCCCCACAGACTAATAGTTCAGCTAAAGGTACGCTTTTGGGCAGCCATTAGGAATGAGATTATGTCGCATCCTACAGATGAACTCGATCACAAATACGCAAATCCCCTTGGATTTTGCGCCTCCGCCATTTATGAAACTATGGACTTTTGTGTGCAGTCGGCAATGCACCCGGACAAACGCATAAGGCAAGCCGATGTTCTGACTCATGGTCTTATCGTCGGTGGCATTAAGGAAATACCGAACCAAATCCTAAATCACGCTGGGGAAACTGCAACTAAGATGGGTGTTGCTGGAGCCATTGGCGCTGCCTTCAGTTTACTTATTGATTCGAAGACTAAATTTCTCTCTACAGGTGCCAAATGGCTTGGCTTAGGCATGGGTGTAGGTGCCATTGCGGCCACAGCCGTCGATCTTCATTCTAAGCCCAAACTTAAATCGGCTCTGGAAGCTGCTTGGAACAAGCCTGAAGCCGTTGCCGCCGGCAAACAGATTGCTGAAGCCGAGTGCGGACCAGACGGCTTCAATTGGGGGTTGTCCGTACCAGCAACTATCGTCGGCGGTATTGGTGCAAAAGGCGCGATGAAATATTGGTCCTACCGGCAAGCCTTGTCCAATGGCGCCGAAACGCTCTTAAAACCTGACATCGTAGACGGTCCTACACCCGGACTGGATGAGGCTGGCAGACTTCTTCTGGAGCCCACTGCTCACGAATTCTCGATGCTACAGACATTTATTCTCCATGCTCAAGAACTTGTCCCGGGTGTAAAAGTTGACCGGGCGATCTCAATACCTGAGGAGGCATTTGGACAACCTGCGGTAATGGCAAAGATTAGGCTTCCTGCCGGCACTACTAGACCGTTCGAGGACGCTTACAAATTGAAACGCTTGGCTGCCCACCTTGCAATAGATAACGATTGGCTGTTTGACTGCACGATTGATGGTGAAGAACTTATAGACATGAATGGCACCGCCATACTACTTCACGGATTGAAATACTAATACGAAACGGCATTGTGCACATAGAGAAAACCCGGTGACGACTCCGCTTGCCGTGGAATTAATTTTCTGTCTACCCTCTGAATGTACAATTTAAGTACTGAATTTCGTAGGTTACAGCGGAGGAATAATGTTCAGAAATATTCAATTAGTATTGCCGAGCGCTATCTTGGCAGTTTTTGTCCTTTTACCTGAAGCGCTGGCAGAAGATGGAACCATGCCGCTTGCAAGAACCAATCATTTGAAGATAGTAAGTCTGCCAAAAGAAGTAAATGCAGGTGAAGACATTATCTTGGAAGCTATTACCAATGCGAATGCAAAGTGCATTATCACTGTCGCCAGCGGAGATCAGGAACTTATTGGAACTGATCTTGTGCCGAAATTGGCTGACAGTGCCGGTAACGTCAAGTGGCAATTTAAAGCGACTGACAAAGCAGGCAAATTGGACGTATACGTCCATTCTGTGTCCGGTATAGCTGATGTAGGTGCATCGACTAGTATCAATGTACAGCCAGCAACGGACGCTGCTGCTGGCAAAGCAGGAAAGTTAATGCTGACGAAGGCGAGATCACGGCAACACTAAAAATCGCAGTTGTCATATATTTGCCCATGACTGGATTCATTTGACTGGTTCCTGATACTCGATGTAATGTCAGGTAATGTTGACGATTGATAAATCCACGACTGAACCGCTGGTTGAAGACAGAAGCTGGAGTGTTTTGCAGTGCACCGCTTTTCGGTTCGTTTGTGCCTACCTCATCTTGTACAACTTGCCATTCCCTCTAGGGGCACTTCCTTTCACCGAGTATCCTGGCGAAAAGTATCTGGATGTCTGGAAAACAATAATTCCTTGGATAGGCAAGCATATTTTGCACCTCAGCAAAGATATTGCTGTACTGCAAACCGGCAGTGGTGATACTACTTTCAACTATGTCCAGGTGTTGTGCTTTTTGGCTCTGTCCGCGCTGGTTACCCTGATCTGGTCTATCGCAGATCGCAAGAGAACTAATTATATTGAACTACATCAGTGGCTCAGGCTGTATATTCGGTTCGTGTTAGCCAATGCAATGTTTACCTATGGCGCCTGCAAAGTTTTTAACACACAGTTTCCTGCGCCCTTTTTCTGGAGACTTCTGGAAACCTACGGTGAATCTTCACCAATGGGGCTGTTATGGACGTTTATGGGATCATCGAAGGGATACACGATGTTTGGGGGGCTGGCTGAAGTATTTGCCGGTTTGCTACTTATTGTTCCGCGGCTGACAGTTTTAGGGGCGCTAGTATGTTTTGCTGTCTTAACGAACATTTTTATGCTCAACATGTGCTATGACGTGCCGGTAAAACTGTACTCGTTTCATCTTTTGCTTATGGCAGTTTTCCTGCTGATGCCCGATTTTAAGAAGTTGATAGATTTCTTTCTCTTGAATCGTAAAGTCGCACTGTCTAGCGATGCTCAACTGTTTCAGCGTCCCTGGCTTAATCGTGGTTTGCTTGTGGTGCAATTGTGCATCGGAGGCTATTTTCTTGGTGCGCCACTCTATGCTGGTTATGAATCTGCCAAAACTATGTATAACTCATCTCTAAAGAGTCCCTTTTACGGCATCTGGTTGGTCGATGAGTTTGAGGTTGATGGAAAAGTGCTTCCACCGCTTGTGACGGATGAGACTTGCTGGCGCCGAGTCGCTTTTGATATTTACGATATGTTTACCGTTCAGCATGCTGATGGAAGTCGGCAAACATACCACCTCAAGCTCGATGCCAAGAAAGAGACAATTGCTTTGCCAACCGAAATTCCTAACTGGAAAGCGGAGTTCAGGTATAAGAAGCTAGATGGTCAACGCCTTGTATTAGACGGTGTTTTTTGTAAGCAGAGAATTCATGCCATATTGCATCGGGGTAACAACCAAGATTTCAGACTTACAAGTCGTGGATTTCATTGGATAAACGAACATCCATTTAACCGTTAGGAGGTCGTGACATGCCTGAGGAAGAGCGCATAAAGCTAGAAAGCCAATCGGAAGTGATTCTTGTTGAAGCTCTGAATGATTCGTCGGCACAGATCCCGACTCTATCAACGCCTGAAACTGACAGAATCCCCTCGGCTACAACGGTACAGCAAGAGTCCCAAACCGTCTCCTTGCAAGAACAAGGCTCCGGCGATGTTCATGAATCACAACCACATTCAAGTTTGTCTGATATTGAGCTAATTGAACTTGCTAAATATCCATTTGCTCCCGAATCGGACTGGCTCCGCGCCTGCACAGAATTAAATCATAGGCGCCCCGACATCAATAAGAGTCCAAGATTTCTAAGTAATTGGAAGCATTCCGGTATGGTGTGTGGTGGCATTGTGGTAATTCTTGCACTGTGTACAATGTGGCACTTTTCGCCAAAGCCAGAGACGAATTCAATCTCAGCACCAAATGCCGGACGTTATTTGCTTGACTCTGCTCAGTTTCAGAGCAGCGAACATGCGAAGCGCGCAACTATTAGATTGGCTCAGTCGATTGATGAGCGTGCTTGGTCTTATGCAAAGGCGGCCGCTTATCTTGATGCAAATGAAGTTGACATTGCAAATCTTATGCGAGGAAAGAAAACCTCGTTCAGTATGCAGGCGCTAAATACGATGCTTTATGCGATGGGCGAATCTACTTTGTTTCCACCAAAATTAGATCACAAGGAATTACAACGGACTGTTACCTACTTTACTCGGTTGATAAACATTGATCCGCAAGACAGTCGCGCAATTTCTGGTAGGGCCGGCGCCTATGAAACCTTGCAGCAATATGACTTGGCGATTGCTGATTTTCAACGTGTTGTTGAACTTGAACCACAACGCCCCGGACCGCGCAATAACTTAGCCTTGGCATACCTAGAAGATGGCAGATATGAGCAGGCTGTGCAAGAATTCAATAACTTGCATAATCTCTTTCCACAGTACGAAATTTACCAGAACCGCGCACTTGTTTTTGCCGCAATGGGAAGGTACGAAGATGCAGTTGATGATTGCACTAAATCGATTCAAATGATGCAATCACAAAGACCTGGACCGTACTGGAATCGTGCCCAGAATTATAAAGAGTTGGGCAAATTTTCAGAAGCCATAGCTGACTGCAAGAAAGTTTTGGAGATTGATCCAACCTACAAGTCAGCATCGGCTCAGATAGCTAGTCTCATGGCTGTGAAGCATGATTAGGTGTCTTGCTGCTCAAAAATCCATAACTGAGCAACAAGATAAGCTGCTTCTGTTAGCCGGGGAATCACCACAAATCTGCAGTAATTTCAGGTGTTAAGACGTCTGAAGCGGCGTTCGTGTCGTGGAACGATCTAAGCGACTAGTTGCCCACTTTTGGTATAGTTCGCTTGATAGTTTTGCGTAGTATTCAGCCTTATTGATCGCCCATGTCTTCTCTCCATAGTCACTCATGTTCCTAAATAGATAAAATAAACTCTTTGCTGTATTGTGGGCGCCATTTAGATCGCCGGACTGCTGCTGAACCTGCAAGGTTTCTTCAAACAAACGTCGGGCTTTATCATTTTGTCCCAATGCTGCAAAGTGATTTCCAAGGCGTTCCTTGAATTTACCAATCGCGGGGTTCGTTTCCCCGTATATGCTTGTCAGATTACGCAGTCCGGCCGAATATAGTCGAACGGCACTTTGGTGATCAATTTCTTCCCATGCGCCTGGGTACTCTTTCGTATAAACTTTTCGTGGATCTAGAATGACTTTCCAACCGTTTTTTAGTTGTCCCCATAGTAAAGGATCAGCGTTGTCGCACCTGAATCCCGTGCCTTGCAAGGTCTTTGCTAAGGGTTTAAATTCAGATGGATACACATTCTCATAGAAATATTTCCAATCGGAATTCCACTGTTGATAGGGCCTTGTGAATTCAGGCAACTTCTCAATGCTGCAGTTTGGCAATTCTATTTTTTCCAGGGGCTGAATAACCAATGGGGAATTCTTAGAACCATAGTCCTTCTTCAAATTGGCAATTTCACCGGTGTAATTTGAACGCAGTTCTATGCAAGTATTAGTTGAGTACTCTGGTTCCCACTTCCCCTGAAAATGTTTTAGTATTCCGGCAAATGACTTACCATTCAGCAAATCACGCACCATATAGAACGGTTCAAGCGACGTGGAATCGGCAATGATTATGCTATTAAGCATTTGTCCTATGTCTTCGAACGGTTTGTACAAAAGCTCTAGTCTATTGTCCACTGGTTTGTACTTATAGTTGGAACTCGATGAGCCTTTATGAAGAATGGCATTCCCATCATCATGCAGTTCAATTTTTTCTCCAGTAGGCAAATTCCATTCTCGCTTCTTAAAAAACACTGTCGAATCGGCAAGACCTTCACCTGCTTGCTTGGAAATTACTTCCTCTCCAACTCCGCCGGCATAGGCAGGACGCAAACTATTGAAGTCTGCTCCTTTCATCAGTGAAGATTGCATGACTTTGGACGACATTGCTAACCCTGGGCGCAATGTGCCGGCTACATCCACAGCCAAAGCGCCACCTGTGCCAGCTAAACCTGTGAGAGGATAATCAATTGCCATAGAACCGAGATTGTAACCAAGCAGTTTTTTGTTTGCTTCCAAATGATTAGCATTTGTGGCTGTGTCCCACATAACTGGAGCTGTTCGCATGCTGACATCTCCGACAAGCATTAAAGTCCCTGCTACCGGCAATAACTTCTTTGCGCCAGCTATGAATTTATCTGAGTTATGTCCTATGAATGGTTCGACAAACGCTTTGGGATTCTTAGTTATCACTGCTAAACCGGCCCCGATTGCTGCAGATGCAATGACTTGCATACCAACAGCTGAAAATGGATTTTCCCTAATTTCATTGACTCTTTCACAAAGCCCGGTAAAGACAGTCTGAGGAACAGAACTCAATAATTCCATTTCTCTATGAAAGATATTACCGACACTGTTCTCATCTGACGAAAGACGGTTTGTCTTTGACTCATACAGAAAATCAGACATTATTGAAGCTCCATAATAAGATAGGGAAATTATGACCTGAACAGCCACTGTAGTTTACGTCCACTGTTTTTTCCTGGAACGCGTTTCATGGGTACCTTGGTAGTACCCCTTTCTAAAACTGATAGTCTTTCAATTGATCTGGATTGGCTTTAAGATTGTCGGCATCCGCAACGCTATCTGCTGTCACACGTAGTCCTGGTGGAACTAGACCTGTAGCGGCCATGATTCTGATACCTAACCTGCCTTTATCCAATGCGACTGCTTGAGTCGTCAAACTTTGCGACTCATTACCAAATCCCTTCCTTAAGAAACGAAGTTCACGGTGCATGACACTCCATGCTGCCATGTTGTCGCCGTATGCTGTCTCGGTACGCGCTTCACGATGTAACTGAGCTGCGTGCTGTGCAATTAATTCGGGGCGCTGAGACCATTTACTATAAGACAGTACGGCATCATCGTATGTCATACCGATAGCTTCGGCTACAGGACGAGTCGTATCTTTAATAAACTTACCTGGAAGAACATTGTCCTCCATGCCGCGCCAAAAATCATTGACGAAACCATCAAATCCTGTGGTTTTTTCAATCTTTGCTGGACCTACAAGGTGGTTGTAGAGTTCATCTTGATGTTGTAATTCCCTAATACCGTCTGCCATATGTATATCTCCGTGGCTCAAATTCATGTAGGTAGCACCATACTATTCGTAATGGCGCTGATCACTGGGGAAACCACCAAGGTTTACCGTATTTTTCCCATCACCTATTCATATATGTCCGTTTATGTCCGCTCTTCATCTCCTCGTGCGAATGACTTTGCACATACCCTCTCTGCCCTAAGAATGTCTGAAGTCTCTAAATCTTTAAGTCGTATTTGCCGATGGGGGAAATATACGCAGACGTGGGAATTTCCCCAATTACATGACTAGCAAGCAGCTATAGGATGCTTACAGAAAGCAGTAGCTATGAAATTTTAGTGGGGTGACGACTAATGGCAGATGGTGGTTCTAAGGGCGATATTGGGCGCCATCAGGAACAAGTAGATAATTCGCGTGAAAGAATGGTTGAGAACTGGCAGAATGATTTCAACGAATTTATTGTTGGCACTATTAACAATCCCATGGGTCGATTGAGGCAGACAGCACTTGTAGGCGAAGGACTTATTTTTGGTGGAATTACCGACATAGCCAAAGAGTGGAAAGTCGAAACGGCTGAAAAGGCCGGCGCGTCGCTATTGGTGGGCAGCGTGATTGGCACTATTTTAACCAGCAGAAATTCGAGTCTGAAAACAGCGGTGCAGCTTCTGGGCTCAATTGGTGCTTTAGCGTACGGTGTTGATGCGTGGAAAAAGTATAGTAAAGATCAAGAATTATCCACAGCACTTGATGCTGTTTATAAAAATAGCGACTTGAATACATTTAGCAAGCAAATACATACGGCGAATAAGCAGTTAGGAGAAGAAGGTTTCAACCTTGGTCTTGTCGGGCTTACTGGTGGCTTAGGAATGGCCGTAGGACGTGAATATGGTTATACAGTGACATCGAAAATTACTCCTGGTTTCACAAAGCGAATATTTGAAAACGTCTTTATGCCGTCTCCTAAGACTTCAGCTAAGTCTGTTGACATGGACTTTTATGCCAAGCATAAAGAGTTTCAAGTGCTAAGACACAACAAAAATGCCGATAGGTTCGCAACGCATTGTGAAGAGACATCTGCAGCTGTAAACCATGAGCCTTCATGGCAGAAAGCAATTTCTGAAGAGGAATGCGAATTGTTCAATGCATCTCAGATGCGACGATCATTTGAACATGCTCGTGATACCTTCCTAGACGAATGTGTGAATGGTGAAATATCAGTGATCCGCTCAAGTAAAGGTCCGGCTGGGTATACTTTTGATAAAAGTAATCGTATTGTTGGAATTACCGTTCCAGAAGGGGCTACTCCGGCTGAAGTTGGTAGGCAACTTCTGGTAGGTTGCAGTTCCGATACGCTTGGTAAGCCGGGTGATGTGTTAATGTACACTGCTCTAAAAGGCTCTAAGAAATTTGGTTATGATGGTGCTCAACCGGGTGATTTAGCTGTTGCTGCCAAAGAGGGTAAACCTTTTTCGGAATCCAAGATTGGTGAATTGAGGCGCACCCAGGGGGCGCAACGGTATGTTGTTGAGGGCAGTGAGGCATACTATCGCGGAGAAAACGGCAACGATTATACTGATTGGATGAGAGGAATACACGGTATCTGGACTTCAGAAAGGCAAGCGGAGGCTGACTGGTTGCTATCCAAGATTGTTCGTGCCCAAAAATGGTAGTATTTTGGGTGTGCTATCAGGCAAAAAACTATGCGCCCCTAATCGTGCGTTTACTGATGATTTGAGCTGTTTCGTAGCGTTAGCATTAATTCGCTTAGTAGTTCAACTTCAATGGCTTCTATTCCAGTTTAACTCCGTTGATTGCCTCGTATTTTTACCATGGCTGCAAATACCTGACTGCAATAAAATCCATTCTGTGCGAGTATACAGAGTGACTTATAGTGACTTCTTCACCTGAAAGACATTCATTTGCTGAGACTGGTTCGGAAGGGCGCAGACACCTCGAAGGATCAGATGCACCCCGCCCATGGGATGCGGAATGGTTTGCAGGAAATGTCATTAATCCGTTTTTGAATGCCAGTGTTGTAGATGTTTGTAACGTGGCAATCGAGTCGGGAAAGCTACTTTCAGGGACTGCCGATAAGAAGTCCGATGCTATTGATTATGCAGCAGCATTGCCAGTGACAAAGTCCAATCTAGGTAGTACCGAATGGTGGCTTCAAAATATCTCAGCCGGACTGGGGTGTGCTGTAACGTATGGGTTGGCCGGGGGATTTACCGGTGGCATTTTGCGAAACGTTGCCGGAGCGTTCAGGCTGGAAAGGACTAGCCTTGTCGTATCTCGCTTTGCCGCCAACAATAGAGTAGCGCAAGTATTAGGTGTCGGTGTCTATGACAGTTTGAGGCCCTTGGCAGAAGGGGACACAAGGGCTGGCAATGGGATTTCGGGTGCAGGAAGTTTTGCGGTCCTCGAATTGGGCAACAGTCTGGTTGCAAAAAGTAGATTTGGCATCGGCACCGGACTAGTTCGGGCATTGGGCCGCGCTTCAGTTGGTGTTTGCGCGGCCGATACTCATCACTTCTTGGCGAACAGCATTTCTCATAAATCGGATACCGAGGAACCGGAGGTCAAATACGAAAATAGAGTCACTGGCGCCGCTATGAACGTGGTGTTGCCTATGGTGCACAACGGCTTGACTCGCGCTGCCGATTTGGGCAATGCCTTCATGGGACGCGGAACAACACTGGATGGATATGTCCAAAAGAATGGTCTTCTTAATCGGTCAAGTACTTTTGACAATTTGGTCAGAAACAATCCCCTTGTTAGAGTGAAGGTAACTGACGATACAATTGCTAAAGCCTTGCATACAGAAAACACGATACTTGTGCCAAAGTTGGTAAGTTTAGATGTCTTGGGACATGAGCTTGAGCACCTTTCGAAATATAAGGACAAAGCAATCAGAAATAGTACTGATGCAGGAATGAATGGGGTTAGAAAGCTACTAAGAGAAAATAGATTCGCGGAAGCAGAGGAAGCCTACATTGCTATTAGGATGGCAGAAGAACTACGGGCAAGGACTACTGAAGCTACGATACAAAAAGAATTAGGTGCAAAGAAGAACTCTCAGGATATGCACCCAGGGTTGATTGCAGAGGACCCTTTCTACAGAAGAATATTTGCAACAGAATTTGATCAGATGAATTCTGACAGAAGGGTAAATGAACATGACTATATCTCGGATAGGCTGAAGGAGTTAGTTGCAAAAAACGATGTAAAAGGAACAATCGACTACTTGTTTCCATCGATGCCCGCCTTCTCCAAGGAGATTTTACACGACTCGGTAATGGCATGGACTCAACGTGAAGGTAGGCGTGGGCAGAAGAGAGGAGACAATGCGAGTCTTCTTCTGGGGTTAAAAGGTGACGTATTCACCAAACTCGTTTCGAAAGCACTGGTGGACAAGTGCTGGCAGTTGCATCCTCATCGCGATGCTGGAGAATGGATGAAATCGCTAAGAGAATTTGCAAATGAGTCGGTGGATCTTTCTCAGTTTGAGCCAGCTTTTGAAAAATACAATGCCGTTCAAGAACGTGCTTTGAATGATTACGAGCAAATAGATGCTCCAGCCCGCGAGAGGTACCGCAATCTAACGGAAACTGCCTCTAGCGAGTACCATGCAATTTACGAACCTGCCAGCAAACAGTACCACGCAATACGCGAATCGGCTGAAATGCAACAGAAAGTCACTTGCAGGCAAGCTAGAGCTGAGTATGAAGAGATAAAGAATCAAGCCTGGGAACAATACAGGCAAGTATTCGATCCTGCTTTCAAACAGTACATGCAAACAAAGCAACAAGCCCGTGAAAAACTTGATCCGACAAACAAGGACAGTCGAGAAGCATACAAAGCAATAAAGTCTCAAGCTTGGCAGCAGTTGCAATTGGTGAGCGAACCTGCTCTTATCCAATATGAGACTTTGCGAAAGCAAGCAATTAAAAAACTGGAACCAATACATGATCGAGCTTGGAAAACTTCTCTGAAGGAAACAGAGCAAGCTTGGAAACAGTATGAACAGATAAGCGATGCACCCAATAAAAAATATTGTGCTATCGAAGATGAAGCCTCAAAGGAATATCACGCAATCATTGATCCTGCCTATGAGCAATATAGGGCAGTTAGGGACCTTGCCAGTGCTGAATTCTTTAGTTCAATCCGACCCCTTTCTTTGGAAACGGATTTGGATTTCGCGAAAGTATACGAAGACTTGCGCCAAGAATATAGCTTCGACAACATGGAGGCGGAAGATCGCAACGCCAGCCCATACGATCCTAGGTGGACCAATTATGTACGCTTAGTAAATACGTTCGGCAACCAAAGTGAGATATGGCTGTCCAAACAGGCAGAAAAACAGATAAGTTTACATGATGCAACCTACTGGCTCCCGTTAAAACCCGCCTTTGAACTAAAGGGATTAGGCAATTTCCTGATGGCAAACAGGGACAGGAATCGTGTGCATCTTGGTCTTATTGCAAAATGCTGGCCGAAACTCTCTCTGGAAGAACGCAAGCTTTCATTTGATAAATTGTTGGAAGAGTCCATCAATAAAACGTATGTAAATGCAAAAGCGCCGCACTTTGCCCGTGAAGCTGCGAAATGGGGCACGGATGAAAGAGACTATCCGGAATTGGAGAGACTTTACTTACGGTCTCAGTCTGTCCCCTCTCCTTTCCCACTGGGGCAAGTTTGGACAGAGTCCGGACTGGTTGGCAGGTTCTTGCCGCGGGATGATGTTCGGGGAATGTTTTTAGGGCAGTATACGTATTGCTGCCAACATCCAGATGGTGAGGGCAGTGGGTGTGCGGATTACGGACAAGAATCTCCAAATGCCGGGTTCTTTGTGGTTGAGAATGAAAATACAGGGGAGATCTTAGGACAATCATTTACCTGGAAAAACGATGCCGGTGGGGTATGTTTTGACAACATAGAAGGTCAACGGCATAAGATTGCCGCCAGAACAGATGCAGTTGCCAGCATTTACCAGCAGGCGGCGAACTATCTTGTTCAAAATGCTGGATTCAACATGGTAACGATGGGAACTAAGAATAGCGATTTGGATCTTACACGCTGGACCAGTGCCGGAAAAATGAAGTGTAAGCGTCCAAATGACTACACAGGAATTACTGACGCTGATGAACAAGTTCTTTTGTCGAATTAATCGGCGAGATGGAAGTCGCCCACTTTTAATAGAATACTCTTGTATCAGTCTTATTCGTGAGCACCGAACCATAGTTTCCGCCAATATTGCATTTGGTCCATTTCTAGTTCTCGTGTGCTCACAATTTTTATCGCTAGTTCCTTGAGATCTTCGTGCTTAGCTTGTGCAAGCGCTCTTTTGGCTTCGTCAATAGCTTGTTGATTATGCGGGATCATCATATCGATAAAAGATCGATCAAAGTCCGCACTTGGTTCGTGGGCTTGCATCATCTGTTGTTTATGTTCTTGCCAGAGTAAAAACCCAAGAACTATGCATATTGCACTCAGAATTGCACTAGCTATTTTCCATGTGCTTGGGCTATTGTGCAGGTGCTCGTCGGCTTTCATTCACAAATTTCCTTCGTGCAGAGAATTTAACTTCTTGCTGTTCCGTAATAAGTAATGGTCTTTCAAAGTTGTTCCCGATCAAATAAGAAGCTTAGACTTTGTACCGGAGTGTGTCCAAATGGTGTGCCCACCATCTTCTTGTTAATCCTTATTCAAAACGATGTATGGTGGTTTCTTCCACCAATGCGGTTCGGCAGTCAATTGCTGAATCAGATTTGGATCCTTCATTGCACGAAGTAAATGATCCGACCATAAAACTGCATATGTCTCCCCGACCTTATAGTTAATGGGACCTTCCCACACTAAACCATTAGGATAAATTACCAAAAGTGAAACCGTCTGGACTTGTCCTCTCTCAATAGGTGTATTACTCTCCAGATTCGCATACTTCTCCTTCCAAAATGCTTGTCGCAATAAGAAGCCGCCGGCAGATATATCGGAGGCACAGTCAGAGATTTCCAGATAAGATGGCAATACGCGGGGGTCGTATTTATTGTCATCACCCCAACAACTCAAGAGCTTATCCGAATCAATAAATTGGGCATTGCAATGTTTCAAGAATTCAGTTGGATCGAACACTATGCCGCCAAGACTCCCCTTTAGAGGGAGCGAAAAATGTGAATAGATTTGATCGCCTATTTGAATTTCCAACATCGCCCTAACGATGGTTCCACGATCGGATTTTGTAGATACCCGAGAAGTAAAATGGTCGGTGTCTAAGTAAAACTGATGTTGGCGGTCTGTATCAGTTTCGGCAATTGGAATCGTGCGGTCCGAGCCAAGCCGCGCGCGCGCGATTTTCTCCATTCGAGATGAAAAGTCGGGCGTTGCGACAATACAACTTATACTTTTCTGTCCTGCTTGCTGTGCTTTACAAACACGATTGGTACCGTTAATTACGTAGAATAGATCGCCTTCTTGTAACGGCTTGACAAGAATCGGATTGATCTTTTCAGGCAGTGCTTCAATCCGGGACTTAACCGCTGAAGACTCGTGTGTAATAAGTCTATTGAGCTGTATTTGTGTCAATTTACTAGGGTTGTTCTGCGGCATGGATAAAGACTTCTTATCGATGAGAGTTATTCACAGAGCGTACACCATACCAACGTATGCTGCATTAATTTGAGTAGTCTTTGTTCATACTTATTCGAAAAAAAAGATTAGCGGCGCATGTGTTCTAGAGATGCTGCTGTTTTGAGTACGCGCTGGTATTGATCACTTGGTAATGAGGCAACCAAGTTGAATTTGCGCATGGCTCGCACGTAATGGCACTGGCTGACAAGCAGTCCGCAATGAGGTCCTATGCGTTGATTGATAATTATCTTCTTTGCGACAAGGTTGCTGGTTGGCGTGTTATCCAATTTGTAAGCCTCAGCAATTTGACCGGGTTTAAGATTAAGCAGATGGCTCTGTGTCGGTCCTATCGGAACGTAAAGTGAGACTGCGTTGGCTGATGAACCAACCAGATTCAGAATGGTTGGTCTGCCATCAAAAGCTGATATCAAAGTTAATGCATTGCCACCAATTTGAGCAACTACGTTTTCATCACACAGTTTTGTTGAAACCATTATTGGCTGAATGGCTCCACGTACAATGACGGCACCCTCAATTAATCGTAAATGCCGATCATCGACTCGCTCAAATGACGCATTGACAGTAGGCATGAAAGCAGCATCGTTGCTGGAAGTTTCAACGTGTTCAATATGTCCTTGTTTGGTATTGTCCTCGACAAACGACACCAGTCGATAGGGCGATTTTGTCGGCACGGCACCTGACACTTTAATATCAAATGGCAACCACTGACCGGTAAATTGGAACCGCGCATCTTTAGCCATTAAGACTGCTTTGTCAATCGGTGCTTGTTGGTTAATGCTATTTACATGGAAGCCGGAAACATCTGTTGGCAGGATAGTAGTAGGTGATGCAGCAGCCGGTAACTGGAAAGTTGCTGGCGACTGCATCACTGGGGATGTGACTAGAGGCGTTACTGTCGGTGGCGGCTGATATACCGGAGGAGTTATTGCCGGTGTTTCATGGTGCTCTGGAGTAGTTACAACGGGTGGCTCAGGATGCTCGACGCTATGATCGGCAAAGGCGACAGTGGAGACCGCTAGTGTTAGGAACAAAGCTGTTGTTATTTTTTTCATAAATAGCCCAGATACACATTAGCCAGTCTAGAGTGCTTTGCAAAGAACAGCAAGCTAACCGGTGGGTGGGGATGGTAGAGACAAAATTGGTTCGACAGACGGACAGTAAAAGTGTGCGATTGCTTTAGCGATCAGAAATGCAGTTTGCCCTCTCTGATCGGTATGAGAAACAGATGAAAATCAATGACAACAGTCTCTGTTGGAACTTGAAGAGGGAAGTTCAGTTGTTTCGTCCTCGTATTGATAGAGAGTGGGTGCGTGGCGAAACACTTGGACAAGTTCCTCGATAACGCTATTAGAGTCTTGCTTCTGAATTGCCTCCACAACGCAAGTCTGAAGGTGTTGTCTAAGGATAATTTCCCCAACTTTGTCCAAGGCTGCTTGCACAGCCTTTAACTGTTGGAGTACGTCAATGCAATACTTTTTGTCATCGACCATTTGATAGACATGTTTGAGATGACCGCTTGCCTTACCCAGACGCGCCTTAATTTTTTCCTTTTCTATATCCGTAATTGGCATATGTTTCTTTAACTCTCCTTGATACATCGAATTGTTTGTATGATGAAAATGCCTTGGCGCAATTAAGTATCAACAGGCGGTGTGAACTTTTGCGCCTGTTTTGATAGACCAACATTTACTCCTCTTTATCTCTATGTTCTTGATGTGCGGACGAAGTAGCAACATGACTATTGCTAGAAAGCATTTTCCAACCGGGCAAGTGGTGCGAGGCAAGGAGAAAGAATATTATTGTTGCGGTCAAAGTGCCAAGCAAATACATTCCGAAGGCAATTGCCAGTCCCGTTGCCGCAGTTGCCCAAACTGTGGCGGCAGTGGTCAGTCCAGTAGTTTTGCCGTGTTCGCGCATGATTACACCGGCACCTAAGAAACCCACTCCAGTAACCACTTGAGCAGCAATTCTGGTGTCGATGCCACCAGCGCCAAGGGCATGCATGGATACCAATCCAAACACGCATGCTCCTAATGAGACCGCTCCGTAAGTGCGAATACCGGCATCCTGACCGTGACGTTCGCGTTCTGCTCCCACTAGTCCGCCAAGAAATGCCGCCAGTAATGCACGCATTGCCATCACCAATTCAAGCTGCCAATCCATTAGTCGGACCCTCCATTCGGTAGTGAACTACAGGAACCTTGGGCTACTTCCAAGGATTCTTCTGCTGATATCCGAATTGTTTCGCATATGGAATCGAGTGGCAGATCATTTGGAAGGTCATCAAAGGGTCTTTCAACTTCTTCAGCAAGAAGCTCAAGTCCAAAGACAAAATAGGAGGTGACGAGCATGATTACAACTGACCACCAATGGAAACTCGGCACGATGAACCAGGGCACACAGACAGCATTAAGAAGCAATCCGGACCACAAAAGTAGTTTGTAGGATCCGGCAATAGGAGACTTTAAAATGCGCTCTGTGCCTCCACAGATATCCATCAGAACCTTTGCATGTTGATCAAGTTGAAGTTGTTCCCACTGATCCACAATACCTGTACTACGCCAGCGTTTAAGCTTTTTGTAGATGTGCAAAGCAATTGCCGAAGGTGGATGATTGCTTGATTCAGGTATTGAAAGCTTGGACAGTATCTCTTTGTCGCGTTTTTCCCTTAGCAGATCTTTTAGGGCAACGGCAAAACCAGCAATCAATTGAGCAACTTCGGTGCGCTCAGCATCTGACAGTTCATCGGCATAGCTGCGTGTCTTAATTGCTAAATTCCGGCTTTCGTTAACAAGTTGTCCCCAAAGTTTGCGCGCTTCCCACCAGCGTTCGTAAGCACTGTTGTTGCGGAAGATTAGTAATAGTCCAATTACAGCACTGATAGAGATGGCCGCATTTGCCTCCATAATCTTGCTTGCAGGAAAACCATGCAAGTCAATCCAGCAAATGATGGTTGTATATACACCGACTGCAAAGAGGAGTTTCCAGAGGAGAAATCGCCCAGGATGACAATGATCGAAAAACTGTCTAGAACGTGTTAGATAGTGGGTTTTTATTTGTTGACTAGCATTCATCTTCAGTTACCTATAATTGTTCAAGAACTTATCCACCATGATTCGAATTTCGGATGCTGGATCATCTGAATCTTCAAGTTCCATATAAAGTCCGATCTTGTAGAGAACAATTACTTGCAAAACTGTTGAGTGCAGCATTTTGGCATTTTCAGATGGACGGTGGCGGAAGAGTAAGATCGGGGTGTTTCCGTACAAGGAGTTTTTGCGAATATCAGCAACAAGTCTCAGAGCACTTGAATCGTCAAAATGAATATCAATAAGGAACAAGTCAACCAACTTTTCCTGCATAAGTTGAGTGACTTCTGCGGTATTGCGGGCAACAAGCAGATCATAGGATAGGAGGGCTGACCTTACCGTCGGCAAAGAGGGCTCGTCAACTGCAATCAGTAAATGGGGGTTTTTCATTTGAGGGACGCCGCCTTTTCGGACGGAAGTAGTGTTCTATGAGCAAGTAGGCGCAGTGAATTGGCAACGACAAGTATGGTGCTTCCTTCGTGGAATAGAATTGCCCAACCAATATTTGTTAGTCCTAGAACTGCTGTACTGGCAAGTCCAAGAATGGTAATGATAGAAACGGCCAAATTTTGTTGAATAACGGTGCGCGTGGCCCGCCCAAGGCTTATCACAAAGGGCAATCTAGCAAGATCATCTCCCATTAATGCAACATCAGCAGTTTCCAAGGCTACGTCTGTAGCAGCCCCTCCCATGGCTATACCGACGCTCGCGGCGGCTAATGCTGGCGCATCGTTTACACCGTCGCCAACCATTGCTACAACTTTGTTGGCGGCTAACTCCTTCATCTGTTCGACTTTGTCTTCAGGCATCAGACCTGCTTTGACCTGGTCTATTCCCAAGTCAGTAGCCAACTTGCTTGCAACACGAATATTGTCTCCAGATAATAGGAACAAATGCTGAAGTCCGAGTTTACGAAGCTTTGCTAGTGAGGCTTTTGCCTCGTTACGTGGAGTATCTGCAAGAGCGATGATTGCAGCCATCTTTCCATCAATAGCAATGGAAATACTTGTCTTGCCTTCAGATTCGACAGCCTCTAGTTGTTCGGTATGTTCCGGTACCAGCTCAATGCCGTTCGATTGCATAAGCCGTAAATTGCCGATAACGATTCGGTGATTATCGATTTTTGCTACAAGTCCTCGTCCGTCAATTGACCGAAGCTCGGTTGGTTCAGGAAGCGATAGATTGCGAGATTTGGCTTCAGCAACAATTGCAGAGGCTAGTGGATGACCAGAGCGTGCTTCGCAGGCAGCGGTCAGTGCTAACACATCGTTTTCGGACATGCTTCCGTTGACTATGATGTCGGTAACCTTTGGCTTGCCGTGTGTTAGTGTGCCTGTCTTGTCGAAAGCAATTGCATTTAACTGTCCCAAAGTCTCCAAATGTACGCCACCTTTTACGAGGACGCCATTTCTTGCTGCTTGAGCGATTCCTGCAAGAGCAGCCGATGGTGCGCCAAGCGCCAGTGCACAAGGAGAAACGCCTACTAAAAGCGTCATTGCTCGCAAGAATGCAGTTTTGAAAGGCACACCTAGTAGTGGTGGCACTACGATAAGCAATAAGTCCAAGACAAGCACGGCTGGGACGAACCATGAAGTGAATTTTTCAGTAACCTGTTGCGTCTTAGTCTTTTGAGTTTGGGACTCCTCCACAAGTTGCATAACCCTAGATAGAGTATTGTCTTTGGCAAGCTTAGTGACTTTGATAAGTAGTTGTCCGTTGCCATTTATTGAGCCGGCAAAGACCTTGTCACCTTTATCTTTTTCAACGGGCACACTCTCTCCTGTGATCGGAGATTGGTCGACGGATGACTGTCCGTGAGATACTGTGCCATCCACCGGTATTCGTACACCTGGTTTTACGATAACAATTTCATCAATTTGGATCTCATCAACCGAAACTTCGATTTGTTGAGTGTTGCGAACTACGAAAGCAGTGTTGGGTGTAAGTTGTCCAAGTTTAGAAACTGCGTCGCGAGCTTTATCGAGAGCAAGTTCTTCAAGAGCGTGTCCAAAGCTAAACAGGAAAAGCAAAAGTGCTCCTTCGGAAAACTGTCCAAGAATGGCTGCTCCGACTGCCGCAAATACCATCAGTAAGTCCGTATCGAATTGTCTTTCCTTAATAGAATGCCAGGCATGGCGGGCGATATCATATCCACCGAAAATATATGCGGCCGCAAAAAATGGATAAGCAACTTCCATGGGTAGTGACAGCTTCGGTGTCAACCAAGCAATTGCCATAGTTAGACCACAAATCAATGAGAAGATAAGTTCCCGGCGTTCGGCGAAAACGGCTCTAAGCCCTGTTTCCGGCACTTCATAGCCAAGTCCCTTAATACGTTCTTTGATTTCAGCAGTGTTTGTTTTGAAACTGTCGAACTCGACTTTCAGAGTGTTTGAAACGTAGCTCACGGAAACACTTAGGACACCATCTATGCGCTTGATTCCGTGCTCTACAACCATTGTGCAATCGGAGCAATCCATACCAATGATCGGCAGGAGTTGATGCTGGTATCGATTGGATATGGCAGCACCAGCGTGCGATGCCAGTCGTTGTACATTTGTCAGTTGAAGCAAAGTTGGGTCATAGTGCAAGCAGAGAGTATGTTGTTTCTCCTGTGCTTTGATGTGAGCTTGGGTGATACCACGAGTTGCTTGTAACTGGCGCTCCAACGACTGGATACAGTGATCACGCTCATTGTCCACATGTGGTAACAGTAGTTGAAGATCAATTTCTAGTTTTTGTTCGTCTCGTGTCATTTTCTTTGTTCTGTTTGGGTTGTTGAGGGCTATGAGTTTGTGATTAATTTAGAGTGGATGTCCGATTGCTTGTTCCAGGTCCGTTAAGGACTGCTGGTAACTGCGGACGGCTTCAAGATAGGAGGCTTTGGTTTGCACATTTGCTTGTTGTGCAGCCAATGTTGCAGTAATATCGTTTTGACCAACTTCGTATCCGCGTCTTGCCATTCTGGCTACCTTTTCCGATGTAGGGAGTATTTTTTCTTGGAAATAGGCAACTCTTTGGCGTGCGGCAGAAAGCTGCTGGTATGCAGATATCACTTCTTCAGTGACAACGTTTTTGGTTGATTCGAATTCTCGCTTTATTTGAATGTTTTGCGCTTTCAATCTAGCCAGTTCGCCTTGTTGAAAATTAAATACTGGCAATTCTTGAGTGACAGCTATGAAATAGCCCCTTGTGGCCGGACCTTCAGGAGGATTTCCGGAGTATGAACTACCTGCACTTAACTGGGTGTTAGGAACGATATTGCCTAAGGCTGTTCTCATGCCAGCTTGATTTACGGCAAGAGTTTGCCTGACGACTTTGAGATCAAGACGATTTTTGAGAGCATCTGCAATAAGACTGTCTAAAGTAGGCAGATCTTTGCTGAAGTCGGGCAATAGTTCATTGACTTCTGCTCTCAATTGAAACTGCGGAAGGTGTTGGACCGATATGCTGTTCTTGTAGTCTCTTCCTGCAATGACGCTTAGTCGTTGTTTAGTCTGATCCAGTTTTTTCTCGCTCTGAAGTAAGTCAGCTTCAGCTTGAAAGGCTGCCAATTCGGCGCGATTAACATCGAAGGCAGCGACGTCGTCTGCTGCGAATCGTTTTTGAGCGATACTTACCAGACCTTCAGAAAGTTGCCGCAAATCTTCGTATGTTTGACGACTTTCAATAGCCATGACCACATCCAGATAGGCACGGCGAACGGTACTTCTTAATTGCCACAAATTACGCTGAATTTCAAAATCAACTTGCTTTACCTGAGAACGAGCCAATAACAATCTGAAGGCAAGTTTCCATGGCGGCTCGATCGGCACTATGGCACCAACTTGTTTGGCTAACTGTGCAGTGTCATTCAGAACAAAAATTGAAGGGTTCGGTAAGGTAAGAGCTTGCGCGTAGGCTGCTCTGGATATCCCTAATTGTGCTCGAATGTTTGCCGCTCTTGGACTGTTAACTAGAGATTCATCAAAAACAGCTGACAGTGGGGTGAATTGTTGCCGATTGGATTCTTGAGGCACATTTAGTAACGCTGGATCAACAGAGGCAGCGTGGGTAGGCATCACTGTGCCAAAGACACAGCAAACAGCAAGTAACAGTGGTTTGTACCGGGCACTCATTTGGTTGGAGCATCTCCCTTCAGTGTCGGATATGTGGATGATTTTTCAGTATCACGTTTGTTGGACATACGTTGGGAGATTCGCTTAGCGGTTTTTTCGAACCATATGAAGAGATTGGGCAATAGTAGAAGTGTAAGAAGGCTTGATGTGATAAGACCGCCAATTACAACTGTTGCTAATGGGCGTTGCACCTCAGCACCAGCGGAACTTGAAAATGCCATTGGGAAAAAGCCAAGGCTGGCAACAAGAGCGGTCATAAGCACAGGGCGAAGCCTTGTGAGGGCCCCTTGAATAACCGCTGCTTCTGTGTCCATATGTTCCTTCAAGCTATTTATATAGCTGACCATTACGACTCCATTGAGAACAGCAACTCCGGATAAGGCAATGAATCCGACACCTGCCGAAATTGAAAATGGCATTCCCCGTATAGCAAGAGCAAAAACACCACCCACTATGGCAAACGGAATACCGGTGTAAATAAGCAGCGCCTCGCTGACCGAACCGAAAGTCATGAACAACAGTATGAAAATAAGTAAGAGAGCAACGGGTACCACAATGGACAACATCAGAGTTGCCCGTTGTAGATTTTCAAATTGCCCGCCCCAGGTGATGTAATAGCCTTCTGGCAATTTTATGTTCTTATCGATTTCAGCTTGAGCGTCTTTGACAAAGCTTCCAATGTCGCGGCCGCGAACGTTCAATTCGACAACAATACGTCTTCTTCGATCTTCGCGTGAGATTTGCGCAGGTCCTTCTTCGACAGTTATTTTGGACAGAGCAGAAAGTGGTATTAACGCACCGGAATTTCCGGCAGTAAGTGCCGGTGCAGAGACAAGCAGTTTCTTAATTGCTTCGATATCCTGGGCGCTGCCTTCAGTCAGGCGCACTATCATGTCGAAGCGCTGCTCGCCCTCATAGACAATCCCGGCGGGTTGTCCGGCTATGATTGACTGGACAATGTTGTTGACGTCTTGAACATTTATTCCATATCTGGCAATTGCATCTCTGTCGGCTTCAATAGATAGTTGTGGAAGACCGGCAGTTTGTTCAAGTTTTACATCGGCTGCTCCAGGAACTTTCGAAATTACCTTGGCTATTTTCTCCGCGACTTGACGAAGCGTATTGAGGTCATCGCCAAAGACTTTTACTGCAATGTCAGACCGGACGCCTGCTATTAATTCTGCGGTACGAAGTTCAATCGGTTGAGAAAAACTAAAAACTGCCTGTGGCACTTTGTTCTCAAGTGCTTTGGACATCTTATTGATTAACTCTTCGCGGCTATGGGCAGATTTCCATTCGCCAATGGGCTTGAGTGCCACGTACATGTCGACACTTTCTACTCCCATCGGATCTGTGGCGACTTCAGCGCGGCCTATTTTACTCACCGTTTTTACGACTTCCGGAAACGACATCAAGACTTGCTCGGCTTGTGTTGCAGTGGCAATTGATTGTGTAAGAGATACGCTTGGAAGTTGTTGCATCTGAATGGCCAGGGCACCTTCATCAAGACGAGGAATGAATTCAGAGCCGAGCATAGGAAATGTGATTGCGCTGAAAACAAGTAAGCTCGCAGCAACGGCAAATGTTTGTGGTCTGAAATTCCAAGCCAGTGCAAGAGCACGCTTATAGAGCGGTTTAACTATCCGTAGAAGCCAACTTTCTTCTTCTTTGACCGGACCGGTCATGATGATTGTGAGAAGTGCTGGGACATAGGTGAGAGACAGCAATAGAGATCCAGCCAATGCAAAAACAATAGTCATAGACATCGGTTTGAACATCTTGCCTTCAATGCCGCTCAAACTAAATATAGGCAGATAAACGATGGCAATTATGGCAACAGCAAACACAACAGGGCGTCCCACCTCAAGACAAGCTTTCAATATCGTGGTTTTGCGATCTTCATTCAGCTTTTCGTGCTGTGCTTCAGCCAGCCTACGCACGGCATTTTCAACCATAACAACTGCACCATCGACAATAAGTCCAAAGTCGATAGCACCAAGGCTCATGAGATTGCCTGACACTTTGAAGATATTCATGCAGATGGCAGCAAATAACATGGACAGGGGAATGACGCTGGCAACAAGTAATGCGCCTCGCCAATTACCGAGTACTACAAGCAGCACTACAATGACCAGTATTGCCCCTTCAAATAGATTCGACTCCACTGTATGGATGGTTCTATCAACAAGTTCAGAGCGGTCGTAAAATGGAACCAGCTCTACCCCTGGTGGTAGTGATTTCTTGATTTGAGCAACTCGCTTCTTGGCATTTTCTACGACTGTACGAGAATTCTCTCCTTTGAGCATCATTACTATGCCTGCAACAATCTCACCTTTTCCGTCTGCCAGAACGGCTCCTTGTCTGACTTCTGAGCCAACATCAACTGTGGCTACATCGCGTACAAAAATTGGAACACCCTCAGCGCCTGTTTTGACAACGATGTTGGCTATTTGTTGGGTTGTTTGAGTGAGTCCTATTCCACGCAGCACATATTGCTCGCCTGAGTGTTCAATGTAGGCACCCCCTACATTTTCATTGTTGGCAACAACGGCGGACAATATTTCTTTTAGAGTAAGACCGTAAGCTTGTAATCTGGATGGATCAACACGAATTTGGTATTGCTTTTTCTGTCCACCATAACTGTTTACTTCGGCAACACCTTGTGTACCCATAAGCTGACGACGAACTATCCAGTCTTGTATGGTGCGCAATGCGATAGGATCTCTTAAAGTTCCCTGACCGGGACGAACTTCGTACTGATAGATTTCGCCAAGTCCAGTTGATATTGGACCCATTTCAGGTGACCCAATGGATTCCGGAATTTGTTGTCTTACCTGAGTCAGTCTTTCCAACACAAGCTGACGGGCAAAATATGTATCGACAGCATCATCAAAGACGATAGTAACTGCAGAAAGACCGAACTTGGAGACGGATCGTACTTGACTTACGCCTGGTAGACCACTCATTGCAATTTCAATTGGAAAAGTTATTTGGCGCTCTACTTCAAGCGGTGCAAGTGACGGAGCGGCTGTTAATACTTGAACTTGCACATTGGTAATGTCCGGTACTGCATCAATAGGCAGTTTCTGCAGGCTATACCAGCCAGCACCTATTAAAAATATGACCATCATAATGATGAGCAGCGGTTGTTTTATGGAGAAACGAATAATTGCGTCAATCATTACTCTTCTCCAAACTGTTCTTTAAGAAGTTTCGACTTCAGGACAAAAGAACCATCTGCTGCTACTTGTTCACCAACTTCAAGTCCGCTAAGAATGGGCACGACCCCGGATGTGGCTGTTCCGATTTGGACATTGCGAACACGAAATTGTTCTGATGTTCTATCTTTGACGAAGACAACCGGCTTGCCATCAACTGTCTGTACTGCTGCTTGTGGAACAAACGGAACGTTCTGCATGGTTGCCTGAGTAGTGAATTCTACTTGTGCAAAGGATCCGACTTGGATCTTGTGTGCTGGATTTGCTATTTCAATGCGGACTCTCGATGTACGAGTGTCTTCATTGAGACGTGGATCTATATAACTCACAGCACCGGTAACTAAACGATTACCCAGTTTGACATTGGCTGGGCTGCCTATGTGAATGCCGGTCATCTGGGTTTCAGGTACATTTGCTATGACCCAGAGAATATTTGTATTTGCTATTGTCAGAAGAGGCTTGCCTTGTTCAAAACCGGATCCGGGATTGACGAAACGTTCAATAATTGTGCCGGCTATAGGTGAACGTAACTCGATTTGTGAGATATTGTGTTCGACACCGGTTTCCGATCCCAGATGAGCATCCAAGGCTCGTAGTGCATCGCGAATATGTTCTGTTTCTGTTTCGGCAGTCTGAACTTCTGCTTTGGCTTGAGTCACTTCCCTATTTAATGTGATGTCTTTTTGGAAGTTATATTCGGCTTTGGCTCGATCATATTCCGACTCCGTAGCTACTAAGTCTTTGCGTGCAGTCAGTCCTTCTGAGACAAGCAGTTTGGTTCGCTTGAGATTGGATTCTGCCTCATCGAGGCTGGCTTTTGATTTTAAGACGGAAACGCGATTGGCTGACTGTTGCACTCTATCGAGATTTATTTTGGATAAACGAAGTCTGGTCTCTGCTTCGTGTAGTTTTCCATGCATCTCGGCTACTTGGGGGCTATCGATTTCAATAAGTACTGTCCCTGGCTTGACAGTATCTCCCAGAGACACAAATATCCTTTGAACACGGCCGCTGACCAGTGGTGTCACCTGTTGCAATTGTTGTTGATTTGGTTCTACGGTGCCGGCGACGGAAAACGTTTCGGTCGGAGTCTGGCGAGTGACCGTAGCAAGTTTTATTCCGGCTGCTTTGCGATCAATATCAAGTGCGTCGGTTTTCTCCTCTACTTTGTTGGATTCTTTCGGTGCGCGATTGTTTAGCACAAACCAAAGTCCTAAACAAAGGACCCCAGTTACAGCAATTACTATTGCTGTAACCATCCATGCACGTGTTGCATTGCGTGATGCATTGGACGTAGATGATGGGTGTAATTCCTCAGGCGGTTGCATGAGTTCTCCTTACTGAAAAGCAGACAAAACAAAAGATGCGCCACGGCAAAAGCCGTCGCGTCGGAATCTGTTATTTCTGAGTTTAGATTAGGAGTTGCTGGTGCAGAGAAACTAGCGTTTGTGCAGTATTTCGCAGCGGCGCCTTATTGATACCGCTTTGCGCCAGCATAGTAGAACATGCGAAGGTGCAAACAAAATTATCGGTGGAGACAAGCGCAAATGCCGTCGGCGCATTTAATTGACTGAGGGTTATTGAGCTGATGAATGGAACATCAGTATGACTAAAGCAACAATTGGTTGTATGTCCGCAGTCGCTACATAAATCTTTTACAACATTTAAGATCTTCGATTGTGTACTTTCTGAAGCTACCACTTCACTTGGACATATGCACAACTCAAATGGCGCTTTGGTAAACTCGGCACCAAAGCAGATAAGTAGGGTTAGCAGTAATGCGAAAACAGATTTCGTTTTCATATCCCATCGATCTTAATTTGAGGAATCAGGTTATCTCATAAATGGTCAAAGGATGCAAGTATCGCTTCTTTGCAACCACTATCCATGATAACTCCAAATCGGCATTAAGTGGGGATTTCTGTAAGCTGACTTTGACTCCATATTTTGAATCCACATTATGGATTCTAGAATGCTGATGTTATGGACATACTAAACAGATTATTGATACATAAGAACTCTTTTATTAGAATTTGGAATAGGCTCCAATTAATTGAGATTTTCGCTGAAGGTAATCTCCACGACTTTTTCCAGCGACTGATTGACGATTTCAGTTTCCTGCACACAAAGTGTGAGCAGCTC
>JAKFVJ010000514.1 GCA_021732245.1 Candidatus Obscuribacterales bacterium
TAATATAAGCTTTAAGGCTCAAACCGGTACCTGGTGAGCCATTGCGGTCACTTTCTTGTTCTCTACAATTGCCTTTCCGCCCACAAAAACGTCAATTGCCGAGGTGCCTCCATAGAGCAAAAGATCGTATGGAGCTGTCTCCGGCCGATAAACTCCGTCTACGGCAAAGACAGCAATATCGGCTTCTTTGCCCGGTGTTAGAGTGCCGACCTTATCGGACAGACCCACCGCCTGGGCGGCAATAATGGTTAGCGCTTCAATAGCTTCCTTTGCTGAAAGTGAAAACGCCGGATTTACGGCGCGGTGCAAATTCCAGGCAAAGCGCGCTTCGTTCAAGACATTCAAGTCGTCCACCGAGGCAGAACTGTCTGTGCCGAAGCCTACATGCAGACCAGACTCGACCATCTTCAACAGACGAGCGACGCCATTGCGCAGGCGGCTGTTACTACGAGGACAGTGGGCAATGGCTACCTGAGCCTTTTTGAGAAGTTCAATGTCCTTGTCACTTAAGTGAACAGCATGGGCAGCTAAGGTGTTGCTGCTGAGCAAACCCCAACTATCTAAGTGTTCCACAGGAGACAGACCTTTACCGCGCCAGCTGTAGTTGGCTTCAGAACCCGATTTCGGCATGTTCACCAAAAATGCTTCAAGTTCTGCATTGCCTGTGTGAATCCATTCGCATTCTTGTTGTGATTCTGAGATGTGCACTAAAACCGGCAGTCCCTGCGAGTCCGCCCACGATTTTGCGTGCTGCCAGAGAGAGGGACAGACCGTGTAAGGTGTATGCGGTGCCACGGTCATTGTAATAAAACCGGCATCAATGGCTGATTTCAGCTCATTTGGCGAAGCAGTCATGAAATTATGATATTTCTGCAGCCACGATTGCCAAACAGCTTGCGATGTTTCTTCCTCAATGCCGAAAACTTCCAGTCCGACAATGGCGCGCAGTCCTACTTGAGCAGCGGCATTGGCCGCTTGCCCTGTAAAGGAAGAATCGACGATGAGAGTCGTCCCTGACTGAGCAATTGCGCAGGCTCCATTTAGAGCTGACTGCTTCCACTGGTCATCACCCCATTTCCAGGCGTTGGCCATGAGATTGCTTATCCATTTGAAGAACCCGGATTGCGTATCAAATAAAGCGAGGTCCGAATAGTCCAAATGAGTGTGCAGGTTGATTAGACCGGGAGTAATTATTGCCTGACCGTAGTCTTTGGTAATTTTTAGTCCTGTGGCGTTGAACTCATCGCGAGTGCAGACTGAGCTTATTTCTCGTCCTTTGACGACAACCACGCCGTTTTCGATAGGTGCCCCGTCAATAGGTAACACCCAGCGGGCAGTCAGTGCTAGATAGTTATTGTTGTTTGGCATGTAGTTGGTAAAGCTCGGCTAAGTACTAAATGTTGTTGTACTACAGTTAGGGCTATTTTGTGCTATCTTGGCAGGGTGAAAATAAGCATAGACGAGCTAAAAGCTCAGTCACAACATATCGAGTTCAAAGAGACCATCGAGGGGCTGGAGGCAGTCAAGCCTGTCGTGGGCGATATTACACTTAGTCTTTCCAGCTATGGCGTAAAAGTTGTCGGACGAGTGCAGACTCTGCTGAAATTGCACTGTGACCGTTGCTTGCGACCGTACTTTCAGAGTATGGCGTTGGATATTGACGAGCAACTTGTTTATCCGTCGGAAGAGGATATGCAACGCGATCGGGAACTCTTAAAAGACGATTTTGTCGAATTGTTACCGGCGGACGGGTTAATTGATGTTACTGACCTTCTTTATCAAGCGATCACTTTAGCTACCCCAAGTCACCTTTCTTGTGGCTCAGAATGCCCAGGATTGCCGTCTGGCGCCTCTGGTTCCAGCGGAAAAACATTAGCTGGAGATAAGAAAAGTCAAGATTTAATTGATCCAAGGTGGAAGAACTTAAAGACTATCTTTTCAAACGATGAAAAAGACAAGAACTAATAGATAATATGTGATCCGTTGCAACGGAGATATAACTCAAATGGCACAACCTAAAAAGAAAACATCACATCAAAAGCAGCACTCCCGCCGTTCCAAGGTGTGGAAGGCTACAGCTCAAACCATCACCACTTGCCCGCAGTGTGCACAGCCAACGCGCCGTCACCAAGCTTGCGTAGAGTGTGGATACTACAGAGGCCGTCCAGCTCGTCGCGCTGAATCAGTAGTAACAGAGTAAAACTTTCCCGGTAAGGCGTAACAAGTGCAGCCCAACCGTTCCAAACAAATCCACATCGCAGTTGACGCCATGGGCGGCGACTATGCTCCACGCGAGGTCGTGCACGGTTCCGTGCTGGCAGCTCGCGAGTATGGCATCGGCATTCAGTTGGTCGGACCACCTGAGGCTATTGCCAGAGAACTCAATCGCCACGACAAACAGGGTCTGGATATTACGATAATTCCAGCTTCGGAAGTTGTCGCTATGGACGAGAAGCCTAGTCGGGCAATTGTTCGTAAGAAAGATGCATCTATTGTTGTAGCTATCCGCCAGGTACGTGAAGGGCTTGCCGACGGAGTTGTCGCGGCCGGCTCTACCGGTGCTGCCGCCGCTGCCGCTCATCTGGGTCTGGGTCGCATTGCCAATGTCGACCGCTCGGCCATTGCTTGTTTGATGCCGACAATTTCGGATCGTTATTGCATCTGCCTCGACATGGGTGCCAATGTAGAGTGTGATGCTAATCAACTTCTGCAATTTGCCCTGATGGGCTCCATCCTATCTAAAGGCTTAATGGGTTTAGCCGAACCACGTGTCGGTATTCTCAATATCGGGGCTGAAGAGACCAAGGGTAACGAATTGGTTAAACAGGCTTATGCGTTGTGCAAAGAAAGTAAGGAATTAAATTTCGTCGGCTTCACCGAGGGACGCGATTTTCCAATGGGCAAAATTGACGTAGTTGTGACCGACGGTTTCACCGGCAACGTCGCATTGAAGACAGCCGAGGGTATCGCCAACATGGTTACTCACATGTTGCGTCAAGAATTGCTCAGCGACTGGCGCGGAAAAATTGGCGCTGCCATCGCTAAACCAAGCTTCCAGGCGTTGAAGAGACGCATCGATTACAATGAATTTGGGGGCGCACTTCTAGTTGGAGTTAAGGGGGTTTGCGTCATTGCCCATGGCGGCTCAAAGCATAGAGCCATTAAGAATGCCATCCGCACTGCGAAAGACATGGTAAATGCCGACATCGTCAAACAAATTGAATTGACCTTCGGCAAAGTGGTGGCAGGGAGTAAGAAGTGAGTTTGTCTGTCGGAGCCAGATTAATCGGGGTCGGCGCTTGCGTCCCTGAAACATTGGTCACCAATACTGATCTAGAAAAACTTGTCGATACATCTGATGAATGGATTCGCACACGCACGGGCATTCGTGAGCGCCGTGTCGTAAAAGAAGATGAAACAGCAGCCGGTCTCGCTATGGGTGCTGCTAAAGACGCAATTGCATTTGCCGGAATTGACCCGGCGATAATTGATCTAATAGTAGTTGCCACATCGACACCGGATAATCTGTATCCCTCTACCGCTTGTTTGGTACAAGCCGAAATTGGCGCTACCAGAGCTGCCGCCTTTGACCTAGAGGCAGCTTGTACAGGTATTATTTATGCGCTGGCGGTTGGTCAACAATTTATTGGTTCGGGTACATTTAAAACGGTACTGGTAATTGGTGTTGATATTCACTCCCGCTTCTTGGATTGGGAAGATCGCAATACTTGCGTTTTGTTCGGCGATGGTGCCGGTGCATTTCTCTTGCAAGCAGCTGATGAGAACGAAATTTTGGCGACTTATCTTCGCGCCGATGGTACTGGCGGTCACTTGCTGTGTATTCCAAATGCAAACGTTGCTTATCCGCATGCTGGAACAACACCACCAAAAGCAATGAACCGCTTCTTGAGCATGAACGGCCGCGTTGTTTATGAGTTCGCCATCAAGGCTGTCCCTGAAGCTATTGAAGCAGCGTGCGCTCGAGCCGGTATTCAGTCGAAAGACATTGATTTCCTCGTGCCTCACCAAGCTAACCAACGCATTATCAAAGCGGCTGCTGATCGCTTAAGTTTCCCGCCTGAAAAAATAGTCACTAATATAGATCAGTACGGCAATACTTCTGCTGCCTCTATTCCGTTGGCATTTTCCGATGCCGTGAAGCGCGGACAAATTAAGAGCCCATCTACCTGTGCACTAGTTGGTTTTGGTGGCGGACTCACATGGGGTGCCGCCATTCTTAAGTGGACCGCCAAGGACTCACGTAAGTAAATCGAATATTGTTGTAGGGGCGCATTGCATGCGCCCTTTCGTTTGGAGAGTATATGAAAATCGCTTGTTTATTCCCTGGTCAAGGATCGCAGTCTGTCGGCATGGGAAAAGATCTATTCGACAACTTTGCCGAAGCAAAAAAGACTTTTGAATCAATCGACAAAATTGCCGGGCGCGAATTGAGCAAGCTTTGCTTTGAAGGTCCGGAAGAAGAACTGAAACGGACGATAAATACTCAACCAACGATTCTTGCGGCATCGCTTGCTGCCTGGCAGTGTTACAAAATAGCCGGTGGACCTACCCCGCAGTTCGTTGCCGGACACAGCCTGGGTGAATTTACTGCGCTGGTTGCTTGCGAAGCGCTTTCGCTGGAAGAAGCAGTAAAACTTGTCGACACGCGTTCGCGTTTGATGGAAAGCTGTCCGAAGGGTGCTATGTCGGCTGTAATTGGTTTGGATAAAGCTGTATTACAAGATGCATGCAATAAAGCTACAAGTGGCGACTCAGTTGTAATCATCGCCAACTTTAACACTCGCGAGCAACTTGTAATTTCAGGCAGTCCCGATGCAGTCGCTAAAGCCGGCGAGATAGCTAAAGCTGCCGGCGGCAAAGTAATTTCTCTTCCTGTAGGTGGAGCATTCCACTCACCTTTGATGGCATCTGCCGCCTCTGAATTTGAGAAGCAAATCAATGCTTGCAGTTTGGACAATGCTAAATTTGCTGTCGTGCAAAATGTTGATGCTAAGGCGTCGACAGTCGGCTCCGAAATCCAAGCCAAATTGGCTAAGCAAATGCCTAGCGCTGTACTCTGGTGCGACACCATTGAATTTATGCTTTCTCAAGGCGTCGATACTTTTGTCGAAATTGGACCTGGCAAAGTACTAACCGGTACAGTCAAGAAAATTGATCGACAAGCTCGCATTTTCAATATTTTTGATAAGGCAAGTCTGGAAAGCACAATCAATTCGTTGCGTCAGACTGTTACTGCCTAGCAAGTTCTTTTTGTTCAAAGCGGCAATCGTATGATCCTTGTATATCTGCAGGCAATGCTAGAGGAGCCGAGCTGTCGGGAAGACTGTGAAGATCCAGTTCGCCACTGAGAATGCCGACATTAACCACTTTGACGCCTTCGTTGGTTACCAGATGCCGGGCAGCTTGCTTGTAGATGTCTAGGACCTGCTGATGTTTGCCGTCAAGTCCTTTTGATTCTACATTGTTGAAGCACACGCCCTTGTTAGGAGTATTCCAGGCTCTCGAAGCGGCAACTATTTTGTTGTCGCGTACATCTTCTACAATGAAAAAGCCTGCTTCGGGCGAATGTAGCGTCCACCACATGCCGGTTTCATTGTCGCCACCAATACGTATACAACAATTGGTAGATTCACCCAAGGTAAGGATGCGCGGATCTGTGCGTTTGAGAAAATAGCCTTTTAAATTACCATCCTGCCAAGCATGGTCAGTTGGGAAAGCATCTTTAACTGATCTTGCTTCCAAAAATCTTTCTTCATGTTCTAAGTATGCTGACTCATCTATAAATCTATTGTTTTCATAACGGCACAATTCTTCTGCAAGTTCGGGGCACTTGGCCATTGGGAAGCGATGATTGGCAATCACGCCATAGGTGTCGGACACTTTCCCGTGTATCAATTTTGATTTCTCAGCTGTGCTCATTGACTGCCAGTAATAAACTGCATTTTCTAGATAGTGACTAGGAGCTAATTGCTTGCGTGCATAAAAAGTGGATAGTCCTTCCGATTGGTTTATTGGTGCAGGCACAAAATAAGCTTGGGCCTTGCCGATATTGGTTCTAGCTCGCCACCAATAATCTACGTTTTTGCCAAAGACGAGTGCCGCAGCAAGGGTGTTTACGGGCTGCATGTCCGGCGGAGTCCATTCAGGTGGCATTGCTTTAAAGAAATCTTCGTTGGATATGTTTAGTTCATCAATAGCTTTTATGGCTTGCCTGTGAAAGGACTTGTTTGCCAGTCTTGTTTCTTCAGTGTGAACAGCATTAGCATTACGGATGGCCTTGGAACGCTTTTGTCTTGCCGGTTCCGACTGTCTTCTAAAAACCTCTTCTAAAGGGTCAACTTGCTCGCATAGTTGTTCATAACTTATCTCGTTGCGATTGAAGCGCTGCGTAGGCTCTAATCTGGACTTTTCAAAAGCCTCACTGAAATCCATTGTGTCCATGGCTTCTTCGAGATTAGCATTATTGATTGACGTAATTCTTTTCTGGTCGATGGTTGCTATTTTGTTGTCGTATTCTTCGATGCTTGCTTGCAATTTGCCCTTTAGCTTTGACAAATGCGGATGATTTTCAAATACAAAGTTGTCGTTGGGGAATTGCCAGGATAGAATCGAATTTGCAAAGATTTTCCATTTGACGGCAGTTGAAAAAGCCTTGCGTGGCATGCCCTCTAAGAGGTCAACGGCTGGGAAGTTTGAGTAAAGAAGTGCTGTTTTCAGAATTCTTTGCTCGAAGCTACTTAACTCCGGATGAAGCGTTGTGACAATTTCGTTTAAATCATTGCTGTCCCTGAGTTCTTGACGCTTCGCTTGAGTAATGTTTGCAAAGTCTTCTTCTGGTCGCCACTTGCCGCCGGATGGTTTGAAGTGCTCATCAAATTCCATTTCAAACATGCGTTTGTAAATTGGCAGGACGTGCGAGTGTTCCGGTTTTGGAATTTTTGCGTGAGGGTCTAAGGACAGCAGCAATTCTTTGGCAACTTTTAACTGTGTTTGGCGAGCAAATTGTTCTTGCTGAAGTCTTGTTTCGACATAACTGTTTTTGGCGAATTCCTCGTTGTATTTCAGCAAGCCGGCTGCGTACTTAATATCCTTCTCGTATTTCTTGAAGGCTAATTTGTGTGCTAACTCGTGAGCGAGGTGATCTGCCGGTGATCCAGGCATTACGTGCACGGTATTTTTTGTGTGGTCTATAGAGGCGCCTTCGTCAGCTGTGCGATTAACGCGTGTTGCTGGAAACATGTTCATCAGTGCATCAAGAGTTCTTGATTTGCCTTGTAGGTGTTCGTAGTTTGCATGGCGCTCAAGGGGAATGCTGCCGCCGGTTTTGTCTTTTATGTGATCAATGGCTCTGCCGGTTGACCATTGCATTGCCGGCAAAAAGACGTTCATGGCTGCGCCGTCAATTGCTGCCTGCATAGCCACGTTACTGTCTAGCTGGCGTCCAGCTACAGTTTCTTTGGAAAGGTAGCCTGTAATGCCGCCGGCAAAACCAATCGGCGCATGAGCTATCGCACGAGTTATCCAGTGCTTATCGCGAATACTCTTGTTGAAAAATTCGAAGGTGGCAAAAGTGGCAAGTCCGCTAGCAACATTTGCGGTTCTCTCTCGGGCGGTTGCTGCGTCCAAAAGTCCATCGTGTATGGCCGAACCAATAAGTTGACCGGATGATTCGCTGCCGATTATTTTTCCGATGCGACCTTCCATGTTGGCCAAGGTAGTGCCTTTGCGTAGAAGTCCACCGGCTACTCTGCCATAAGCGGCATAAGAAAAAGCACCGATACTGCCGTGCACGAGAAGGCGAGTGATATATTCGCCGGCGTCGGCGGGTGCAGCTTCCTGGGTTGGATCGATCTTAACTTTGGGAAGCCAGTCGTTGCCTGTTACTGCATGTGGAATGAGATTGATGAAATTTGCGGTGGGTTCATAAAGTCCGGTAATGACGGACTCAAAGGCTGGTCGACAGACATTTTTCTCCAACCAGGAAGCGGGCTTGGCTTCGCTGGCTGTGTCATGTTCAACACTAGCCTTAATTTCGGGCGGATTCATGCCCTAATTAAATGGCAATATAGCTTCGTACTAAATGGGATAATTCCCATGGGCTACGTAGCCTAACGAAAGAATTTAATCTACCGATTAGTGACTTAAGAACTCTTCTGTTATTTGGCGCATGAATATGTCCCGCTTGGACAATTCATCAAAGAATGGCTGAATCGGTACACACTGCTCAGGTGCTAAAACACCGCGCTCTTTTATTAGACCTCGAGCAACCATGTTGGCGACGATGGAAGGTGGGACGCCTGTATCGAGTGCGCCACAAGATACCTTCCACTCTTTGTGAGCTAAAACAGTTGTTTCCATGCGCACAAGTTTTTTATGGCCTGCTTTTTTGCCGACTATATCAACGCGAACGACTTCACTGTCATTTGGATCTGAGTCTGGTGTTTCAATTCTGTTGATAAGGTGACCTAAAACCTTGCGGGGATTCGCGCTCCCTAATTCGGATGGCAATGCTTCTGTTGTACCGAAGCCTAAGTCAACCAGGAATTTCAACGCTTTGTGCAATTCTTCCGGTAGTCCTAAGCGGAAGGTGACACTTCTTACGCCCTTGGTTTTGTAGCTGAGTGGCAGTGTTGCTACTTCCGAGTGTAGAGTCAAAATAGCTGAGCATTTTCCAACCGGTGCAGGCAAATCAAGTTCGATTTCGCCTGACATGGGTTTGCGTGCTTCAAATTTCCCGTCTTGGAATACCATTGGCTCCAAAGTATATTCATCCAATAATGTATCTAGAGCGTAGGGTGGCAGAAGCGGGTGCGCCGTCTTGACGAAGTCAATGCAGCCTACGGCAATATCAATCGATTCAACACTATCTAATTGATCGGCACCGGCGGCAGCCATGATATTGGTCATGCCTGGTGCGGCGCCCATTCCAAGAATTGCCAAAAGGCCTTTTTGCAGGAAGCGTTCGTGAAGTTCTAATTGTTTGCGCGTTGTATGGAACAAGCCGCCGAGATCTATATAGTGGCAACCGGCTTCTAGTGCGGCTTCCATGACGGCAACGTTGAAAATGTATGGTCCGGAATTGATGACTATGTCTGATCCCTGCAAAACGCTTACAAGTTGTGATTTATTGGTGATGTCTGCATAGGCTGCTGTTAACTTGTGTGCGCCATCTTTGCTTGCGCCGCCGACTGCTGTTAGAGCAAGTCCTTTTTTGCTGAGCGCTTCAACCATCGCTTCAGCTTTTTTGATATTGAAATCGGCAATTGTCACTTCTTTCTCGTGACCAAATTCCAATAGGTCACGGACAATAACTTGTCCCATAGCGCCAGCGCCGCCGAGCACGACAATCTTCATCCTGAGTTCCTTTACGCAGGGTTTTTCACATTATACGGGAAATGGGCGCATGCAATGCGCCCCTACAAAAGAACAGTGCAACTCTAGAAGTGGCGGTTGTTGCCGGAGCTTTGGTTTTGTGGTTGTTGGTTGTAGCTGCCGTAGGTTGACAATCCACCACCTGAGCCTGGCTGGTTGTAACCGAAGTTTGATCTGTCAGGTTTGTATTCGTTGTAGGTCTGCTGGTTTTGTCCAGGCGTATAGTAATTCGGTTGTTGTTGTGGCGGCATGTTGTAATAGCGGCGCTGTGGATAACGGCGCTGATATTGTTGTTGAGGTTCTTTGGGACGATAGATATTGTCACCGGGAGTCTTTATCGCGCCGCCATAGTTGACGCTTGGTAAATTGGGATTGTTGTTTGGTTCAATGCCTTGTGCTGTTTTGCTTAAGGTGCCGGAACCAATGTAAGTGGACGAAGGATTGGCTAAGCCGTTTTGACTTTGACGCACGACGCGGCTGCCGCCGTATTCATAGTGATGTTGCGCCGAGGCGGGCAGGCAATTGATGCCCAAAAGGAAAAGCAGGCTTAACGCGGGTATTTTCATAAAGTTGAAACCTAGTAAAAGCGTGGATTCGGCTGAGCCGAAGCAATGCTGACAACCAACATTCCCAGTGTACCGCGTTGCCGGTGGTTGGCAAGTGCTTTTAATCTACAAAACGGAATTTGATAAGAGCCCAGATTGCTCCAAATCCATCCACCCAGGTGATTTTTTTGCCTTCACTATAGTCTCTACCGTAGTAAGAAATTGGCAGTTCATAGATCCTTACACCTTGCTTCAGTACCTTGGCTGTTATCTCAGGCTCGAAATCAAACCGGTTTGATTTGATGGTTACCTTTTTGAAAACAGGTGCTTTGAATACCTTATAGCAAGTCTCCATATCGGTAATCGTGCAGTTATAGAGAATGTTGGTGAGCAGCGTAAGGAATTTGTTGCCCAGGTAATGAGTGAAGTTGAAGGCTCTTGTGACAGAACCACCAGACAAGCGCGAGCCGTAGACTACATCGGCGTGACCTTCGAGAATTGGCTGCAAAAGGTTGGGGTATTCTTTAGGGCTGTATTCCAAATCCGCATCTTGAATAAGTATGATGTCGCCTTCGGCATGTCCTTGGGCCGTGCGAAGTGCTGCGCCCTTGCCTTGATTTTTCTCGTGGAAAAAGACGCGCGCTGCATATTTACCGGCGTCCAAGCTTGCAAGAAGATCGCGCGTGCCGTCGGTTGAGCCGTCATCGACAAGCACTATTTCCTTATCGAGCCCACAATAGTTGGCTGACGATACGGACTCCAGAACTTGCGTGAGGGTTTTTACTTCATTGAAAACCGGCATCAAAACAGAAACTTTTTTTGGTTGCATCACAAATCTCAGGCTGGCAAAGAGAGGGCACGGTGGTGAGCGGTTAGCTCCATAGAATCATCGAGTTCAGGCAGAGCGATATCGCCGTACCGGCGCTTCAGTGCCAAAGCAATTAGATGATCGGCGAAATGTGGGTTTTTCGGCAATAACGATCCGTGTAGATATGTGCCGAAGATGGTTTTTTCGGCGACACCTTCAAAACCATCTTCGCCGTTGTTGCCATTGCCGGTAGTTACTTTGCCTAAAGCTTTTGTATCTGCTCCGAGGAAAGTCCTGCCGCTGTGATTCTCAAAGCCTACAAGAGTAGAACCATCTTCTCTATTGGCGACAACGTTGCCAATCATGCGTTTGTGTCCCGCTACCGTATATGCATCTATTAGAGACAAGCCGGGTAATTCAGGTCCTTCGTGCGGGCGGTAGTAATGACCAAGTAATTGGTAGCCGCCGCAAATAGATAGAATGACTGCGCCTGTATCAGTCGCTTCTTTTAAAGCCTTTTTGTGACGCTGCAAATCTTCGGCGATAACTTGTTGTTGTTTGTCTTGTCCGCCACCGATGAAATAAATGTCGTGTTTACCAATGTCAAGTTTGTCGTCCAATCCAACGGCGGTAACTTCAGCATTGATGCCGCGCCATTGAGATCGTTTGACAAGCGTCAATATATTTCCTCGATCACCATAGATGTTGAGGAAGTGCGCGTAGAGATGACAAATGCGAATTGAAAGGTTTTCCGGATTTTTTGACATTTGTCCATGATACCGCCGGTGGGGGCATTAGATAAATGAGGGAATTTACTTTTCAAGAAGTACGGGTTAGCAAGAGGCGCATAATGACTGGGTTTCAGCGCTTATCGATATCGATCGTAATTACTATCAGACCATTGGCAAGTTATTTTATTTCTTGACTATTGGTTGCCATGAAACAGTCTGTTTATCAGCCTTTTGGTGCATTGTGTCCGTATATATTTTTGGGTGACGAGATGTGTATTTGTTAACGATGTTTAAGGATTCTAGATTTGGCTTCAGGACTGCATTTGAGCCATGATGTCACCCATTCGGGCGTTTTTTATTTGACTTCACACTATTCGCTGTGGGTGTAGGTGCGCTAACATAAGCTTCAATAGGAGTTAGGTCATATTTCGAGGAGTGGTTCATATGAAAAAGGAGTTGGCAACTCTCGCAAGCGTAGCAATTGCTTTGTCTGCAAGTGCCTTCATTACTACAAGTCCGGTTAACGCTCAAGGCGCTACCAACATCAGCGAATTAACCGATGTTGTTGGCAACGAATGGGCTTATAACGCTTTGAAAGAACTGGTTAACAACGAATGCCATATCTTGGTAGGTTATCCAGATCGCACGTTCCGTGGACAAAAGTCCGCGACACGTTTTGAATTAGCAGCAGCGCTCTACAAGTACGAGCAGTGCATTGCTGAGAGATTGGCTAAGAAAGCTGACAAAGCTGACTTAGAAAGACTAGCTGCGTTGTTGGAAGAACTCCGCGGCGAGTTGAATGCTCTCAAAGCCCGTGTTGATGATCTCGAGCGTCGCATGAAGCTCGTAGAAGACAAAAACTGGGAGCAAGATATGCGCCTGGCTTATGCTGAAAGAGCTAAGGGTTTCTGGTGGGAACGAGTATTCAAAGGTACCGTTGTCGATGTTCGTGACATCGGTGTCGGTGTTGGACGCGCTGCACGCGGCGTGTACAGCTACTTGTTCTAGGAAAAATTTGACCTGAACTCCTTGGAGATCCCGCTGGCAATCCCAGCGGGATCTTGTCTCAGGTATAAATAATATTTTGGCGGTCGAATTCGTGGCAGATACATTCAACAATGAATTGACATTTGCGCTAAGGGTTGTCGAAGAAGCCGGTCAGGTGGCTCTTCGACACTTTTGTAATGGCGTTGCCGCCGAAATGAAGTCTGATAATACGCCGGTGACTATTGCGGACAAAGAAGTTGAGGAGTTGATTCGCCAAGCTATTGCCAAGCAGTATGCAGGTGATGAAGTTCTCGGCGAGGAAGAAAGTTCAAGAAATCCTGCACCACCATCTGCCGGCAAAGGCAGGCGTTGGATTGTTGATCCCATTGACGGCACTTATAACTTCGCGCGTGGCGTGCCCATCTTTTCGATAATGCTCGCATTGGAAGTCGACGGAGACGTCAAGCTAGGGGTTATTCACAACCCGGCATTGGCGGGTGAAACATTTTGGGCGGAGAAGGGACGCGGAGCCTTTAAGAACGGCTCTCCACTGAAGGTCTCCTCAACAGATAACCTGGAAGAGAGTCAATTCAATTTCGGTGCACCAAAGCGTATTCTTGCGCGAGGTCTGTGGAATGGCTTTACTAAGCTAATAGCCAATACTTACAGGCAGCGGGGCTTTGGTGACTACCTTAGCTTTGCTTATGTGTTTGAGGGCAAGGCAGAGCTTGCTCTGGAAGTGGGACTCAAACCATGGGACTTGGCGGCGGTCAAAGTAATTGCTGAAGAAGCCGGCGGTAAGTATTACGACCTGACCGGCGGACAGTCGATTTATACGGGCGATTGCCTGCTTACCAATGGCAAATTGGACGACCTACCCTTAAAAGTATTATTAGAGACCTAACTGGGACTGCAACTAAGTGGGAATATGTAGATTGGAAGGTCACTGAATGAAGCAGTTCAGTTTATCGAGATCTATGAGAGCGCGCATGACCCTGGTCATGTCGGCTTCGGGCATCTTGCCGATTATTATTTGCCATCTGTTAGTGGCAGGCATGACGGGCTTTCGTTTCATTGAGCTTGCTTGGTATTTGCCTCTGCTGCCTGTTTTAGTGGCGGTAAATTGGTTTCTGGCAGGATTTGTGCTTATTCCCATCAAGGAATTGTTGGATTCAACAACCAAATTGGCACATGCCGATATTAGGCAAAGACTTGATATTAGCCCTAACGAGTTGAATGAGACATCGGAGGTACGCAAGGCATTTAACAGGCTATTGAATAGACTGGAAGAGTCTCTCAATATTCAGTGCCAATTCGTAGCAGATGCCAGTCATGAATTGCGCACGCCGTTGACGTCTATTCAGGGCTATACGAAACTTTTGCAGCGTCGAGGTACTGGTATCGATCCGCAATTGCTTTCTGAAGCCTTGCAGACAATTTCTGATGAGTCTGGGCGATTGATACGACTGGTTTCAGATTTATTGCAATTGGCACGTGCAGATGCCGGACAACAAGTGCTGGCGCAAATTGAAGTGGTTGATATGCGTACTGTAGTCGCCTCTGTTGAGGACACAGTGTCGGTAATTGCGCCTGAGCAGATTGAAACAAGATTTGTGATACCGCAGCAGCCAATCTGGGTTTATGCCGATGCGGATAGATTGAAGCAGGTGTTGTTGAACTTAACTAACAATGCTATTAAAGCGACGCAAGCAGGCGGCAAGGTGACTGTTACTTTGCGGTCCAGTAGCACTGATGCAATTATTCGTGTGATGGATACAGGTATTGGTATTGCGCCGGCTGATCAACAAAGAATATTTGATCGCTTCTTCCGCATTGAGCGTTCACGCACACGTAGTAGGCTTTATGGCGGGGGTACCGGTCTGGGACTGGCTATCGCTCTTACGATTATTAAGGCTCACCGTGGTGGCATTGACCTCGAGAGCGAGTTAAACAAAGGCTCCACATTCACCGTGAAGATTCCGTTGGCGACATCTGATCAAATTGCGAAGAAGCTTGAGGCGATGCAACAGGCTGAGGAGATCAACAAGATTTCCATCGGCGCATTGAATGATATGAAAGAGGCAGACGGCAATATCCGCTCAAGAGAAGTTACGGCGAATAGCGAGAGCTAGTTTGTTGTTCTGCGCTACTTCGTAGGCGCTGCAGCTGAGGCGTTTAGAATGTCGCTGATGTCTCTTACACCCATAATGAATGGGTGCGTGATTGAGAAGTTTTTTTGCATCTGTTCTAGCGTGCGCACAGTGACATTGTCGGGTACTATTGCGCCGATGATTGTGTACTTATTGTCCAAGTGTGGTGCCTCTCCAAGCATTATGGAGAACGATGTTACGGCAGTATTCGGATTATCGTAGTGTGCCATACTAAGCGAGCCTTTCTTGTGAATAGTGCCCGTTGGTGTTTCAAGCGGGAGTCTTCTGAGCATTGATTCAACAGAATGAGAGAGCTGTCCGCTACCGTCAACTTTCTTTTGTGCTTCGCTTATCTGCAGCACGAAGTTAGGTTCGTATCTATCTATTGGTGTACCGTCAAAAGCACCAGCTTTTAACAATTTGTAGATCTGTGTGACATTTTGAGGAGCCAATTGAGGATTGAGAGCGATATGTAATTTTCCGGCAGAAGTATAAAGTTCAAGCATCTTTAGTGAGTTGAGAACCGGTCCGTCAGTCTTAGGATCGAACAATGGATACGGTGGCATGACATCGTAGATGCTTTTTGTCTTACTGCAGATTTGCTCGCTGTCTGTATTGGCGGAATTCCTTACCCCGCAGAAAGGCGCTTCATTTTTTGAGTCGGATGCTGTGTGAATGCCAGCGGCAGCCGAGGCAATTTGTGAGTCTTTCCAGTCCGGCTTAGTGAATCCCTCGTCTCCCACATAAAGCCCGTGTGAGACCATAGAGTCTTGTTTTTCATTGGTTGAATTTTCGTAAGTCGCTTCCAATTGATAGTGTTCGTTGCCCTTAATTGGAATCCCTGTTTTGGAATAGATGTTGTCTATATTGAGAATTTCCAAGCCGCCTTTTGTCTTGGTGGTAACAGTTGATGTAAAAATCGGCTTTTTCGTATCGCCACTGCATTGAACGAGCGAAGCTTTGGTGCAGAGGGGATGAATGTGTGTCCACGCGGCATAAAGCAGCACATCCCTACTGCCAAACCCAGGATCTCTTTGATCGCTAATTGGTGTCGACCAAGTGCTGGTTCCCGGAGGAATAATCCAGTGTCCCGTAAGGTTTCTGCCGAAGCGGTCTTTGAATACAGCTGCTTTCACTGAATTGGGAGCATTGTCACCCGATGATGTGACCATGCAGTTTGGTCCGCCTGAGTGTTCTGCTGCCATTGCTTCCGGCGAGGAGCCGTCGGTAACGACTGCAATGTAAGGAACATACCAAGCTAGTGCCTTCATCTGTCCTTGAGCTTGAGAGTCTTTGATGAACTCTAGTGTCATGCGATGCTTAACTCGACGATGTGTTTCACTCGTGCGATTGGCTGCTTGGAAAGTAAATCTCCACAACTCGTCGCTTGCGCAAGGTACGGCTGTTCCTTCTGGAAAATGAAAACTTGTTTGTCCCTGTGTGAGCGTCATTACGCGCGTGTTGCCACTTGTTAGTGCTCCGGGGAATAAGCTCTTGCGCATTGCCGGATCAACGTCCATGTTGAAGTGGCAGATGAATTCAGCAGTGGGCAAAACCTTTCCATTTTCGTCTATGACCTCCAACTTTACGCCTTTGAACCAGAGGAGTTCTCGCTTGGTTGAGCTGGCATCAACCAGACCGGTAACGTTTTTGGATGAGGAGATCGCGCCGCCTGCGCCATTCATGCTTGGTTCTTTTGACGAGTTCATGGCCGGAGCTTGGGTGTTGCCTTCGACAAATGTCACAGCAGATTCCGGAATGGTCACTTGTTCGGACGCCACAAGGTCGCCTAGGCGAAAATCTTGAGCCACCCAAGGACCTTCCATTGACCGATACTTTCTATGAAGATCGAATGGTCCCACCGTGACACTCATAATTTTGATGGTGCCTTCTGACGTTTTTACATCTTTAGCCGGCACCGGGTTTACGGCTGTTAGGCAGACCGTCAAAGTGAATGCGAGGACCAGGGGGAATCTCATTTAATACTTCTCTGGAAAAGTCTCTTCTTCTATTGTCCACTAAAAAGCCAATCTCGGCTGAATGGGAAGCAACCTTAAGCTTATTCTAGGGTTTTGTACTGAGGTGGTCCACGAAGCCGTTAATGGCGTCCAGGTAGGTTTCGCAGTCTTCCACCCCTACGTCGTTGTGCCCGCAATCGGGCAATTTTATGAAACTCTTATCGGGGGCGTGGGCACAGGCGAAGAGCAAATCGGCGTTGCTTATCGGCACGAGTGTATCTTTGCTCCCGTGTAATAACAAAAGTGGTGTTTCTGACTGAGCCAACAAATCGCAGTTGTTCAAAAGCGGACGAGGCCAAATGAAATCCGGGTAGAGGAAAAAGAGCACAATGCCATTTCTGGCAACATTGGGCAATGATGCAATTCCTGATTGCAGAATAAGTCCTTGTGCTTTGCACTTGCTGTCCACATAGGTGGCTACCGCTGATCCAATTGATTCACCATAATTGATAACGATTGGACAGTCAATATGCGTCTTCGTAAAGTCAAAAGCTGTCAGCCCGTCTTCAAGAATACTGTTAAGAGATGCGGTACCAGTGCTTTTACCGTATCCTCTGTAGTCGTATAAAAGTACGGAAGCATGGGCGTTGATAAATGCTTTTGCAATTTCCAGGCGATTCAGTAAATTGCCTGCATTGCCGTGATGCACGATTGCCACTGCTTTGCTGTTAGGTACAAGAAACAGCCAAGCGTGCATTTTATCTCCGTGACTTTCAATTATCAATTCTTCCGGCTTGATACCAAGAATTGGTTCATGTGCATATGTCATTGTTGGTTGGTAGTCTGGACGGAGAACAACGCTCTGATAAACAGGTGTGTAGAGAAGGCACAGGAAAACCAGATAGACAAAAACGAGCACGCAAGCCAGTTTTATAAATTCCGACTTCACTGCTCGCTTTGTCATCTTGTCTGTCCTACTTGCTGAATATGAGACTGCCGCGTTTTATTTGTCCGTGAACATCTGCTCTGTAATTGTACTGGGTCGTACCATTAACTGCTGAGTTGTAGCTGGAGTATGATTTTACTGGTGGTTTTATATAATCACCGCGATTGGCTAATCGCGTTGGATACGAAGTCTCAGCTTTGGGTTGCCTCATGAGATTGGCGTGAACGCCGGTGTTGTAGCCCGGCTGGAGATTCGGCATCGACATCCGTCGAGAAGGGATGTACGACTGACCAAATCCTGATTCAGGAAGACTTGTTTTCCATGCCGGCGGGGCCGAGGTGCCTGGGCCGTTGCCGATGCGTAATCCACCTGCAGGAATTGAGCTTTCACGGTCCAATCCAGCCGCACCTCTCGCAGCATATCCGGGAGCCGTATCGAGAGGAGCAAGTTGAATTTCAACGTAAGGCGAAGAAGTGGGTCTTCGGCGAAGGTCATGTACTTCCATATCGTCATCAACTATTTGCGCTTGTCTTTTACCGTGAAACCAGTCTACTTGTTCAAGTGAATCTTTCCGTATTCTAAACCCTTCAGCATGTGCTGCCGGAAGTGCTAGTGGTATCACTTGGACGACAAGAATCAGAGCCAGAGAAACATTCTTCATGGGCATTTTCCTCGTGTAATATCGGGGCGCTTATGTGCGTCCTCGAATATGTTTTTGAACCTCGACAAAATACGGGCTTTCCGCTAACCACGCGGAAAACAAATTTGTCCACGTAAACGTGTTATGTCAACCGACCTTCCTCAATTGAACGGATGATGACTCTACCGGCAAAAGGGGTGCTTGTCAAGCAGGATTAATGCTCTCTGGGTGAGGATGCTCGTCTACATGATCTCCGTGCATGTGATGAACACAACCATCATGAATGTAATCGATATGGTCGTCGTGTTGGATAGCTACGTGTCCACAGCCCTCGCCATGAATATGGGGATGATCAGCGTGTATATTGCAATTCATAGTATTGGCTCCTTTTGGAATTGACTAGAGATTTCATTAAGTGACTTTTTGAGTGCCGATAGTTGGCGTTGATTTTTGACATGAGCAAGCACAAGTAAGAGATTGCCGATAGTAATAACAATCATTTCTGATGTCTCACCCATGTTTGGCTCAATTACAAAGGTTGCTAAAAGCACTAAAGCTAATCCGATAACCATAGATATCAGTGTTGAGCATTCCTTGTGCTTGCGATATCCGGGCACGATGCTGGTTATAGCGAAAAACATAACAAAACCCGCTAGTAGCGGATGCACTTCTCCTTCGCGCAGAGACTGTAAACCGAGCATAGGAAGAGAGGCGATTATGAATGGCATCAACAAGCAGTGAACCGCGCACAAAGAGGAAGCACCGACACCTAAGGTGTCGAGGAATAGGTGATAACGTGAATGAATTGTCTTTCGGCACATAGTAAATCTCCAAAATTTAGACGAGCGCTTCACGCACTTCCGGCTTACGTAACTTCCAGATGACATGGTCTGTGAGCATGTGATGCATATTGATGGCTAGAAATACGGAAATAAAAGCTACTGATGCATCGATTCCTAAATTGGTAAGCAGCTTGGGGATGCAGAGGAAAATTAGCAATGCGATAACCAGAAGTTGTCCGTAGTAATTGCCAACAGTCGATATTAATGACTTGCCTGGTTCTGGCGGTGCCTTCAACTGTTTTGATATGGTGACAACCAAGTATTGACTGCCATGAAAGAATGCTGGTACATAGAGCCAAAGTGTGCCGGCAATGTCTTTGCTGCAAATAAATATGGCTAACGAAGTCACCACTAATAGGCAAGCAGGCAAGGGCAGCATTTTCTTTTCTAAGTGAAACTTGTGGGCTACAACGCAGAGAAAAGCGATGACTGAAACTGCCAATGCAGCTGTTGAAAGATCGAAAAAGATACGCGGAAGTAGTGGCCAGTTAGGAAGGCTCATATTAAGAAAATCTGCCGGTGCCCAATCACGGAAAGTCAGTTGTTGCAGAATGGAAAAGCACATTGTCGATTGCATGAGTGCTTTGATAACGAATTTTTGTTTGGAGCCAAGGAAGTAGTTGTTTTTCAGGCAATACAAGAGAATGAGTCCATAGCTTTGTCCTGTGAAGTGTTGTACTGCGAGAATCAAATATAGTTTTGATAGGATGGGAATGATATCGCGAATTAGCAAACAAGTAAGTGCGAGTAACGAGAAGATGATGAGCGCTTTGCGCATAAAAGAAGCAGGGCTGTTAGCAGAATTATCTGAATAAATCTGGACTAGTCCGGCCGCCGTGTGTGTTTCGCTAAGGAATATGCTGCCGATTACGCCAATCATCAGCACAGTGGCCGCAGATGGTGCAATACTTGTGCCATGTGTGAACATTTGAGCGGCAAAGAAAAGCCACATCAAACCTCCGCAGCAGAAAAGAATATCAATTATTGGATTTAGAATGAAACCCTTGTTACTCATATAAAACCTTCAGTAGAAGTTGCAAGTATCTCGACTAGACGAGACCAGCCAAATAAAAAAACCGGGAATGCTTAGTCCGACTACTACAACGAGTAAAGAGACCCCCAGATGTGTGAAAGCTTTCTTCTTGCTTTCTTTATAAGTTCTGAAAGCTAAGACAAGAAACAGAATTCCTAGTCCGACTCCAAGTATTTCGGCGCCATTTCCAAGAAAGTTAAGTAACGCTTCTAAATGGGCTAAATTGTTAACGCGCACCATGCCGGCAGGATTTGGTTCCATATGAATTCTCCTTTGATATTTACGAAAAAAGGTTCGCATCGCGAGCTGCTGCAAGAAGATAGTCAACGGTTGATTGTGAACTGAGTGCGCTAATTGCGAAAAGCGCACCTGTGACTAGTCGTCTCTTTGATAACTGCTTCTCAGTAACCCAGATTCGGGCTACTGTAATGAAAATGGAGGCCGCTGTAATTAATCCCACGATTTCATAACCGTTAGTGAATATGTTAACGAGTGCCACCAGGCAACCTAGACTATTAACTCGAACTGTTCCTGCTGTATTGATTCCAGTAACGACCGTAGCGGAATCGGCAGGTCCAATGACGGTAGCCGAATTAGTCGCCAATGCTGGAATGGCGAGAGTCAGCAACAGTCCGGCAAGTAACGAAATTCTGAAAACGATTTTTTGTGACATGCACAATGCTCCTAAGAAAATAGTCCGGCATCGCGACAGCCGGCAACAAAGAAGTTGATACTCCCTGGCGTCAGAAGACCACTTGCGATAAACACAAACGCAGCAAGGATTGTAGATTTGGATATTCGCTTGGTGGTAAGAAAGACTTTGCCGGATTTGCAGAGCAAAACTATGCCGACTGCAATGAGGATAATCTCGCAGCCATTGGCCAGTATGTTCAACAATGCTTCAAGATTTGCAAGCATGTTGACGCGTACCGTGCCCGCTGTGTTTACACCTTGTATGATGGTCGCATCAAGATTGTCGGCATGTGCACAAGGCACAGCCAAGCCGTATATGCCTACTAGAGCAGGCACAATCGGACCCCCTGTATGTTTCATACAGAAACCCCCCCCTATTTAATTGTCTTTTGGTAAAAGCCGCTGAAATGGGCTAAAGCGCCCACGGCGAGAATACTGTAGGCGGTAGGCGATATGAAGTCAAGTGAAATTTTTAAGGAGGGGCGAGTATTAGGGCGCATGCAATGCGCCCCTACAACAAGGCATCCAGTGTGCGCCGACAATAGAGCAGGCGCAAGTTATTCGTATTCAGGTCGCCCCGGCAATAGGGCAGGTGGCAACCGATCTGCATTTACTTGGCGAGATATACTGGAAGGAATTGAGGGAAGTTTTTGTCGGAAAAGTATCAGCTGAGACAAAATGATAGTGCCTGCTTTGCTGTTGCAGTAGGTAGTTCATTCATCGTGGCAACGTTTATGTGCTTGCCTGATGCGATTGCGCTAATTCCTTCGGTGCCGGATTTCATTCACTGGATTGTGCGGGTGATTGGCTTGTGGCTTTCGGCAGCAATGCTTTGGACGATGGGATTGTTCATTGTTCTCAAAGTTGCGTTGTTGGTTGCCGGACCAATCGTTGTTGATAGTGCAGGGATTCGGCTGTCTCGATTTAGCAAGAAAATTCGTTGGAGTTGGATTGGCGCACTTGGTGTTGATAGTCTCGAGACTATTCGAGAAGTGTTTTTCATGAAAACGCCAGTTATGCGTCTGATGATTTACATGCCGAAGTATGAAGAGAAAGGTAAGTGGGTCAAAGGTGGTGCGCAAGTTGTTCCGTCTCTTTGGTTCACCAAGGAGCAATTCGAAGCACTTGTTTCATTCGCATCTAAAAAGGCGTTTGGAATTGCTCCTAATGGATTGCCGGTTTTAATTGGTCATTCTCCATTGCGTGAAGAAACCAGAGAGATAAATAAGCAAAAGAAGATTTTCAGAACTTTGTATTCGGCAGTTGTGGCAATTGGTATTGTTACTGTGTTGGGTAGAAATGCCATAGTCAATTACTCTTACAACGCTGGCAATCGAGCTGTGAGAAATGGGCAGTTGGAAGAGGCGATACAAGACTATCGTACTGCCCTGACATTCAAACCTGCTTTTGCAATGGCATGGCATCAGTTAGGAACAATCTATTGGATTCAAAATAAGAAAAAAGATGCGGAAGATGCCTGGAATCATGCCTTGGCGATGAGACCGGATTTGGTGGAGGCGAAAGTTGGTTTGTCTTATTTGTATAGTCAGCGAAATGAAAGCGACAAGGCGGAGAAACTCTTAGTCAATGCATTGCGATTGTCGCCGACATACGTGCCTGGTCACATTGCATTAGCCGAGCTCTATTTGCAAAAGAAGGACTATGGCAAGGCGAAGCAATCGGCTGAACTTGTTTTGCAAATGGACGCGAAAAATGGACATGCGAGTAAGCTGCTGGAACAAATTGCAAATGAGGCGCGCAAATGAAGCGAACAATCGCCGATATTTTTGCAAGTGTGACAACGGTGATCGTCTATATCGTGATGTCGACTTTGGTGATGGCGTGTGTATGGACGGCAATTGAAGCGATGCGTCAATTTGGTGTCTACAATCCACAAGTATTAGCTGATCAATTGCGTGCCGTAAAAATTGCAGAAGATGCTATGCGGACTTATGATCCTGGTTCCTTTCTTGGCCAAATTGAAAGCATGCTCAAGTGGTACAACCTGACTTTTATTGGTGCTGCTCGTTATGGTTCTGGATTGGGAATTTTCATAGGGGCTTACTTCGCGCTGGTCTCGTTAAGCAATCGAGTATTGGCCGCTAGAGTTGCAGCTGCATTAGTTGCCGGTAGCTTAGTTGGCGCACGCTTGTTTTTGATGGTGACGAGCGAGCCTAAGATGTTTATTGCCGGAGCATGTATTGGCGCAGGCTTGTTTGCCGGCGTGACAATTTGGAATAGTCGTCAGGAACACATCCCCGATCTGCTTCCGGAATCTCAATAAGAAAGAGCGCCATCGCTTGTGGTCGATAGCGCTCTTTGGTTGTCTTTAAGAAGCTTGGCCAGATTACTTGGCTGCTGGTGCTGCTTCTTTGGCTGCTGCCGGTGCGGCTGCTTCTGGAGCGGCTGCGCCAGCTGCTGCGGCTGCTGCTTTGGCTTCTTCTTCCGGAGTTGGAACAGCACGTGGTGTTACAACTCTTACGACGATTTCATCGGCTGGATTGAGGATCTTGATCTTGTTCGAGACCGACAACTCAGAGAAGTGGATACCGTGATCGAGTTGCTCGATGAGAGACAAGTCGACTTCGATGAAGTCAGGAATGTCTGATGGGAAGCACTCGATTTCGGCTTCTTGGTAGTTCTCTTGCAAGAGACCGCCAAGACCTACGGCCGGCGAAGTACCAACAAACTTCAACGGTACTTGTACCGTCAACTTACGATCGTTGCTTACGCGGTAGAACTCGATGTTCAACACTTGGGCTGTCGTTGCCTTGCGCTGCACATTACGAATGATGGCGTTGACTGGTTTGTCTTGACCGGTCAATTCGATGATGTGCGAATAAGCTGCGTGTGGCAAGCGTGAGAATTCTTTGCTGTCAATCTGCACGGATTCCGAATCGATGCCTGGACCATAAATGGTGGCAGGAATCTTTCCATCGCGACGAGTGGCGATGGGATTCTTTGTGTGACGTGACTCAAGCTTGAGCTTGAATTTTTCCATTGTCTTAGCTCCTGTTTTCCGCTATGCAGCGGATTGTTCATCACAACCCTTGCTTCGCTTCTTGCATTCTGATGCAAGAGGAAGCTTTCATTTCTGGTTCGGATTGGAAACCAGAAAGACGAACCTGGGGCGAAAGGATTCGAACCTCTGAGTGCCTGGACCAAAACCAGGTGCCTTACCACTTGGCGACGCCCCAGTAAGGCGAAGAGAGATCTTAGCATAAGGCTGCCAATAGTGGCCTAGTCTGGATCTCAGCCTAACGCGGTCTAATTTGGGCAGCCTGGTCGATGAGACTTTGGGCAAAGGCTAAAGCTGTGGTTTCGTCCTCTTTTCCGGAGGCCATGGCGGCTAGGGATTTGAGACGTTTTTCGTCGTTAAGAATCTCAACATGTACAGAAGTCTTGTCCTTAGTCTGTTGCTTCGAGACGAGGACATGGGTATTAGCCACCGAGGCGATAATCGGCTGGTGGGTTATACAAAGGATTTGGTGGGAAGCCGCTAGGGCAGCCAGTTTGTCCCGCATGGCTTGCAAGACCCTGCCGGAAAGCCCGGTGTCTATTTCGTCAAATATGACGCAGGAGACCTCGTCAGCGGCAGCCAGACGGGCTTTAATGGCTAGCATTACCCGAGAAAGCTCCCCGCCGGAGGCTATTTTGGCGACCGGCATCAGTGGCTGACCTGGGTTAGGGGCAATCATGAACTCGACTTTGTCGGTGCCCGATGGACCAACATTAGCGGGAGTAAATGAAGCCTCGAATTGGCAGCGCTCCATGCCCATTTCCTGTAAGTCGGAAAGGATGGCGGCGGTAAAAGATTTGGCTATGGCTTGACGCTTGGTGGACAGTTCGGAGCAAGTCTTATTCAGCTCGCGGTCTAATTTGGCAATTTCCGCGTTCATTTGATCAAGCGTTGCATCGGAATTTTCCAGACGATCAATTTCCGTTTGCAATTCATCGCGTTTGGCAATTGCTTCTGTAAGCGATGGTCCGTATTTGCGTTTGATTGTTGTAAGAACACCAAGGCGTGATTCTATTGAAGCGAGGTGTTCGGGATCAGTATCGAGTGTGTCTCTGTAGCGACGCAAATCGCGACCGGCTTCTTCAATGAGATCTAGAGATGAACTAAGTGGTTCAATTACTGATGAAAGCTCAGGATCCAAATCCGCAGCTTGCTTAACTTCAGAAATGGCTTTTTGTAAGAGATCGATAATCGGACTACCATCTTCCGATTCCGATCCTTTTATATAACCGTATGCGTTGCTGACAGCGCCGTCTAGGTCGGCGACATTGGCTAGGATGCGGCATTGGCTTTCCAGCTTCTCGTCTTCGTCAGCAGTCGTAAGAGCTGCTTCGATTAATTCGGCGAGTTGAAAGCGAGCAAAATCAATACGCTTTTCACGCTCGGCATTGCTTAGTGTTTGCTCTTCCAGACTTTCTTTTAAATCTTTCCAGCGAGTATAGAGCGTCTTTACTTTGTCTTGGACTTGCTGATGTTTCGTATCACCCAAAGCATCCAACATGGCGAGTTGATATTGTGGCAACATAAGAGTTCTTGCTTCGTGCTGCGCATGCAAAGTCAGAAGATACTGTTTGAGCTCTTGCAATATCGAAGAATTGACAGGTGTGCCGTTGACGCGACTGCGCGATCCTGTCTTGTTTATTTCTCGATAGACAATAAGCTCAGCGACGTCCTCATCAACAAGTTCGTTTGCTTTCAGCCAAGCGGATACTTGTGGGCTTGATTTAAATGTAGCCTCTATCGTTGCTTTCTCGGCGCCATTGCGAATTAGGTTTGGACCAGCCTTGGCACCCAGGACAGCGCTTAAGGCATCAATGATGATTGATTTACCGGCACCGGTCTCACCTGTTAGGACGTTCAATCCAGCGCTGAAGTCCACGCTGATGTGTTCTATCAACGCAAAATCCCGAATATCAAGAGTCTTGAGCATGGTGAGCGTCTCCGCCAAGAGATCCGCCCAATATCATAGCCTGATATATCGTGGTCTTGAAAGTTAATTAGATGAAGCGAACTAGCTGTTGCCAGCAGCTACCGGAGCCTTGAGGCTGGCGATGCTTACTTGGGCAGCCATTTGCTTGGCTACGTTGAGAAATGCTTGCGAGACTGGGTGGTTGATATCCAGTGATGTGATAGGCATTCCGTTGTCGCCACCTTCTCTGACAGCTATATCGAGCGGTACTTCGCCTAAGAATGGTACGCCTACTTCTTCAGCGAGTGCTTTGCCGCCGCCGTGATTGAAGATGTCGGTGCGACCTTCGCAGTGTGGGCAGTGGAAGTAGCTCATGTTTTCAACGAAGCCCAAGACTGGGATTTGCATTTGTTGGAACATGGCTAAGCCTTTGCGTCCATCAAGTAATGCAATGTCTTGCGGTGTTGTGACAATGACACCACCGGTTAGGTTTGTAGCTTGGCTGATGCTCAATTGCGCATCGCCCGTGCCCGGTGGCAAGTCGACTAATAAGTAGTCTAGTTCGCCCCACTCAACGTCACGTAAAAATTGACGAATGGCTTTGTCGAGCATTGGACCACGCCAAATAATTGGTGTGTCTTTCGAGACGAAAAATGCCATTGAAATGCATTTGATACCGTGCTTTTCGGCAGGCATAATTCTGTTGTTGCGACCTTGTGGTTCGTAACCATCTAGTCCCATCATGGCAGGAATATTTGGTGCTGTGATGTCTGCGTCAAGAATGCCGACTTTAGCGCCGAGGTGAGTAAGCGCGGAAGCTAGGTTCAACGTTACTGTTGATTTGCCGACGCCGCCTTTGCCTGATGTGATGGCAATGATTTGTTTGATGCCTTCAACTGGCTCGCGACCTTGTACTTTGCGTCCAGATGCAACTGATGCGGTGGATTCCATTTCCACTTCTTGAACGCCGTCTAGTTTGAGTAAAGCTTCACGGCAGTCGTGCTCGATTTTCTCTTTCAACGGGCAAGCCGGTGTTGTCAGGGTTAGCTTGAAGAACACCTTTGGTAGGTTGATTTTGATATCAGAGACCATATTGAGGGTGACGATATCTATGTGCAAATCCGGGTCTTCGACCTTGCGGAGTGCGTTGAGGATATCCTCTTCTTTCAGTCCCTTGTTTTTGTTGCCAAACATAGTGTTCCGCCTGCCTTTAAACGCGTTAATCTCATGAGTTCCAATGCAGAATCATATTATTGATCAACTCAATAGAGCCCGTTCATAACATAAACTTCTCAAACCGAAATTCCAGAAACTTGACTCCATCTTCATGATAGCTCTTCAGTGGCAATTGTACGCACTTTGTCGTTATCAGTTTGCACTCCAATACTTATTACTAAATAGTTAAATTTGCCTCTTGGCGAGAAACAAACATTAGACCCGAGCATCTAACTCGCGAAGCGTCTGTCAGATTCGTATGGAGAATCGCCATGAACATCGTTTCTTATAGGGGACCCGGCATGGCCGGCGGGTTATCCAATGCCATGACGAAGGTTTGGGAGAAGGACGAAAATAATGGAAACTGGTGGTTTGTTTCAGATAATGCTCTTTCCGTTTCTAGAGGGAAAGACAGCAAATCTGAAACCCTCGCTGTGGTTGATCAAGACATAGTCAATGGTCACTACAGGTACTGCAACGACTTTTTGTGGCCGGTCATGCACGATCTGTCCGCCTATGCGACATATCGTATGGAAGATCGCAAACACTACAAAGCCTTCAATCGCTTGTTTGCACCGGCAATAATAAAAACATCGGCAAATGAATTGCAGCAAGGTTGTTTTATTCACGACTACCAATTGGCTGGAATGCCGATGCTTCTAAAGCAAGATGGACACGCGTCGGCATTGTTTTGGCATATTCCTTGGCCGAAGAACGTTGAGGAGCATCAAGTGTTGGCGATCGTCGACATTGTTCGTCCGATGCTTTATGCCGACATCATTGGTTTTCACACGCAAGAATACGTCGACAATTTCATCGCCTTCGTTGAGCAAAACGTCACCGACTATAAAGGTGATTTGCGTAAGAAGGTTGTTGCCGCACCGCTAGGGATTGATTACGATCTCTGGTCGGGACTTGCCGACAAACAAGAAAAAGAATTCCTTCAGGTTCTTATAGGGAAAACCCCTATGGTTTTATCGGTTGACCGAGCAGATTTCACAAAGGGTGTCAGCAACCGCATGCAAGCTATAGATTTGTTTTTTCGCACGCATCCGCAGTGGAAAGAAAAAGTTCGATTCCTTCAGGTATGCGGAAGAACTCGAGCCGGCATTGACGTATTTGATAAGTATTGGGTGGAATGCCGTCAGCTTTCGCGCTGCGTGAACAATGAATGGCAAAGTGAGGATTGGCGTCCAATCACCTGGTTGGATCAGCCATTGAACAGCGGTGATTTGTCGATGCTTTATAGAAATGCAAATGTGATGCTGGTAAATCCATTAAGAGATGGATTGAATCTTACTGCTAAAGAATACGTTGCGTGTCAGAAAGATGAGCCCGGAGTATTGGCGCTTTCATCTGGTGCCGGTGCATGGGCAGAATTAGCAGATGGTTGTGTGCCTGTTGATCCACGCCAACCAGGACAAATGGCAGACGCGATAAATGTTGCTTTGAGCATGAGCAAAGTTGAAAGAGACATGCGCATGCAATTGCTGACAAAGTCAGTTCGCGGTAATACGCTGGAAAACTGGTGGCAGAAATTTACGCTACTGCTTGCTGATAAAGCTGCTGCAGCACATAAATATAGTAGTGGCAAATCTTATTATGTAGAGTTGGCAGGGTAGTCTGTGTTGGTGCTACCACCATAAACCTTATATGGTAACCCTAGTCAAAGTTAAGGGATATGGTTCAAATGCTTGCCACCACTTGATAAAGTGGCAAACTTGATTTTAGAGGCTACGTTGGGAGAACGAATATCTGCCCAACATCTTTATTCGAGAGACCATTTTCCAACACGCTTGTTGGAAAGCAGATATAAAAAAGAGGATAGGGAAATGAGCCAGGTTACTAGAGACATTTTGCAAAAGAATTTGCGTGGCGGTGAAGTATCCGCTCTGAATTCTCTCTTGTGTGGAGAGATTTCTGCAGTAGAAACTTACAATCAAGCCATTCAAAAAGTAAAAGACATAAGTCTAATTTCTACGTTGGAAGATTGCCGCAATTCGCACGCGATTAGAGTGGCAAGACTGAAGGAACGTATTGCTGAACTCGGTGCTATGAGCAGCGATGATTCAGGGCTATGGGGCGCAATGACAGGGCTCGTGGAAGGGACCGCAGCTCTGTTTGGTGATCGAGCGGTCGTTGCTGTTCTAGCAGGAGGCGAGGAATACGGGACGCAACAGTATAACGACAATATTGAACAACTAGATATGGATTCAAGAAAAGTGGTACGCAAAGAGTTATTGCCTGCACAAAAGGCTACACAACATCTTGCAAGCCGTTTGAATTCAACAGTCCACTAATTAAATTGAATAAGTGTAGATGCAAGTTGATAGGGTGCTTGCAGCTTACCGTACCCGCACTAGACCCATGTATTTGGAGGCAACACAATTATGAGTCTTCTCGCGACTAATACAGAAACATATACAGTACCTGTTGTACCTACTAATAATCACAAGGTATATTCTGAAAAGGATAACTTCGAATTGATTATTGCTAGCCGCACAGGTGATGAGCGAGCCTTTGAAGAACTCGTGAAGCGCCATGAAGGGCAAGTTTACGGATTGCTTTACCACCTGGCGCCTGATTGGAGAGATATCTCTGATCTGGTACAGCAGGTGTTCATCAAAGTATGGTGTTCAATTGGGGA
>JAKFVJ010000051.1 GCA_021732245.1 Candidatus Obscuribacterales bacterium
GTTACGCCATCCGACGATCCGAACATTATTGGTTTGCCGCCTGCGGCATCTTTGTTCAATATTTTCGATTGAGTTGGATCGCGGCCGGCAAAATTTGATTTGGTTAGGCTTACATCGTCTGTTGTTTGAGCCTCATTGAGATCTGCAAGACATTGCTTTAGGACTGCTAGCCGTCCGCTTGTTTGACCGATATGTTTTTCTGCTGCTTCAAACCGAGCTTTGTTCTTCGAGAAAAGTTTGTATTCGGCTTGTGCATTTTGGCTTGGCGATAAACTTGGATCCAATGCAATCGTTGTCGGTTGGTCATCAGCATAGAAGTTGCTGACGATGACTTCTTCCTGCCCCATTTTGATGTTGGCGATATTGGCTAAAAGCAGATCCCCGTATTGTTTGTGTGTTTCATATCCAGCCGCTGAATCGCGTTGATCGACAGATACTGCCAATCTTGAGGAAAGTCTTTTTTCCTCAGTTCTTATTAGTGAGCGAAGCTCCTCGCGCGCTTGATTGAAACTGACTCTATCTTCTAGCTGTTGGTAGTAGGTTGCGACTAATTCGTTTACACTTTTGAATTCTTGCCATTGGTCAATGTCATCGCCGTTATGTGACCAGTTGAATATGCTGTACTTGGTCAGATCCAGCCTCATGGCTGGATTTGTGTTTTCCAGTTTTTGAATCTGCGCAATCATTTTCCAGAGTCGTTTCGACTTGCTGTCTGATTCATTGAGCTGACTTGCTAACTCTTCAGCTAACGGACGCCCCAGTCCGGAAAATTTACTCAAGAGAAAATCTTCGTCGACTATCTCTGCGCTGTCGATGGTTTGCGCCACTTCTTCTGAATTTGTACTGAAGATATTTAGTTTGTTTTGTTTGGGAGGTCTCACGTAGCGAAGACCCGAAGCAATCTCTCGCTTGGAGGACATCTCTGCCGTGACATTGTGCGATGCTGCAATTATTTTTTCTGATTCTTTGTCCCAGAAAATTAGATTGCTGTGCTTGCCCATTATTTCAACGGTCAAAACTTTTGTGCTTCTTGTGCCTAACTCATCGACGGAAGAAAAAACGAGATCAACTATTCTTTCGCCGTCTACTGCCGAAATGGAAAGTAGTTGTGCGCTGACAAGATATTTTCTGAGAGCCAGACCAAATGCCGATTGACTCTTCAGTTTGGAAGTCTTTGCTTTTTCAAGTAAGCAAACTCTGCCCATTGCCGTATTGGCTGATAAAAGGAGGTGATGTTGCCCACTTGTCTGACGAAAGGTTAAGCACAGCTCGTCGCGAGCAGTTTGCTGGCTTTTATCGAGCCTGGCCTTGGTTAGAAGAAGCTTCAATTCTTCGACCACAGCTTTTAGTGTTAGAGCATCAACAGCTTGCATGTTTGATCTCTTCGGCTCTCTCGGGTTTAATGGTAGGACTTCACCAAATAGTAACGCAACAGGACTTCCATGGCAGTTCCCCAAGGCAAGATAGTTGTAATTACCGGCCCATCGGGCGTTGGTAAGGGCACTGTCGTGCAGCGCATTTTGACTGATGTGCCTAATGTCGTTAAGTCAGTATCTCTAACAACCAGAGAAAAACGGGTCGGTGAAGTGGAAGGTGTGGACTATTTCTTTGTTGACAAGGCTAAATTTGAAGATCTGGTCAAGCAAAATACCGTACTTGAGTGGGCTGAGTTTGCCGGCGCCTGCTACGGCACGCCGAAAAAATGGGTTGATGAACAGCTGAAAGCCGGTCTTGATGTCATTTTGGAGATTGAAGTGCAAGGGGCAATGCAAATAAAGAAATGCTGCCCAACTGCCCTGCTCATCTTCTTGTCGCCGCCCTCGTTTGAGGAATTAGAGTCACGTCTTAGAGGGCGAGCCACTGAAACGCCGGAGAAAATTGCCCTGCGTTTGGCTAAAGCCAGCCAGGAATTGACCCAAAAACATGAGTTCCACTACGAAGTTGTTAATGACAATTTAGAAGATGCTGTTGCCAAACTTATTAGCATAGTCAAGCATGAACGTAGTAGAATGATTGATTCAAACAAATTAGATTCCCACAGTTTAGGCTGAAAATGAATACAACAAGAATCCTAGATAGACTTTTGGATAAGCACGAGAACCGCTACGAGCTAGTGCTCAAGGTTGCTCAGCGCGCCAAGCAAATCAAGAATGAGACACGTGAGCAGCAAAAGGTAACAAACGCAGTTATCCAGGCTCTGCAAATGGTCGCTGCCGAAGGAGATGGCACAATTCTCATTTCTCCAAGCGGAAGCATCTATCGTCCTTATTAGTTGCGATCCTTCGTAACTTCCCCACTGAAGACGGGCTTAAATGGATTTAAGCCCGTCTTTTTGCTTGCTATGACGCAGTGTTGAACTTATACTTCTGCCACGAAAGAGGCATCAGGCAATGAATTTCTGGCACGTAATTCTTTTATTCGCCGCCATGGCAGGACTCATGGGTTGGTGGCGTTTGCCTTTCTGGAACGGCGTCTTATGGTACTGTGACTGGAAAGACGGCGCAGATCTCGACTGGGGCGTTGAAATGTTTTCCACCATCGCCGTGCCGTTTGCATACATGTTCGCCATCTTCGAAATTATTCTGATTTTCGGTACTAAGTAGCAACTGCAAAGTTCGCTTGCACAGGGATGTGGAAATGTTTTCCACCGTCGCGATAACGTTGTCCTACATTTTCGCTGTATGTGAAATAGTTTGGATTTTCAGTGCCGCGTAAAAACCGCTCCAGTCCTTCTTTCCCTTCTGTTTGAAGAGCAAGCTCTGAAAGCACCTCATGGGCCTCCAGTGCTGTTGTTATTTGCGTTAGCCTGTTGCGGAAGGAGGCACTTTTGTGGATGCCTTTCGTGTAATTGATCATGTGCTTGCGTGACTCGTTGGTACCAACGCGCTCGCCTTTGTAGGCTATCAGGTTGATGCAATGCACATAAGCTGTAATCAGCTTGTCTATGTCATTTGGTGCATCATCGAGAATGCCCGTGTCGATGAATTTGGTTATTCGTGGAATTAGCCAGGGATTTCCTAGGCTGCCGCGTGCCACAGCTACTCCGTCGGCGCCCGTTATTTCCAGCAAGCGTGCTGCGTCAGTTGGATCAAATACGTCACCATTGCCGAAAACCGGCACAGACAGCGCCTTTTTGACTTCGCCTATTGCATGCCAATCGGCTTGTCCTGAATAAAATTGTGAGCGTGTTCTGCCGTGGACGGTGACTGCGTCGCCGCCTGCTTCTTCAACCATGCGTCCAAATTCAACTGCATTGCGCGAGTTGTCGTCCCAGCCAAGGCGAAATTTTACGCTTAGTGGAATGCTGATTGCTTGTCTTACTTCGCGGATGATATCGCGAGCAAGATCCGGTTCTTTCATGAGCGCGCAGCCGTCTTTGCCTTTGGTGATTTTCGGCACCGGGCAACCCATGTTGATGTCCACAAAATCAGCGCCTTTTGCCTGCGCGCGTGCTGCAGCTTGCGCCATTACGTCCGGCTCATGGCCAAATATCTGAATACCTATGGGATGTTCTGCCGTATCAAGGTCCATCAGTCTGGTGTCCTTCTGGTGCATTAGAGCGCGACTGGAGACCATCTCGGTGGACATCAGGCAATTGGGGTCGACTAGTCTAACTACAGACCGATAGACAATGTCCGTGACGCCAGCCATGGGCGGCACGTAGACTCTACTATTGAGAGTTAGCGATCCAATCTTTATTGCCATAGGAGATTAGTTTGGCATTATTAAGTGAGAAAGGCAAATAAGAACTAAGTCCTTTAGCTGCCTACAGCCAACTCTACAGGTTTTCTAAAGGTTAGGTCTTCACTCTTGCCGTCGCTGTCTATCTCAATCTTGTCGCCATCGGCAAACTGTCCTTCAAGCAACTTAAGCGCCAGCGGATTTTCGATTTCCTTTTGAATTAGGCGCTTAAGCGGACGGGCTCCAAAAACAGGATCGTAGCCTGTTCGAGCAAGCCAGTCTTTTGCAGTTTCGGTTGCCTTGAGTTCGATTTTTCTGTCGGCTAGACGCTTGTTGAGCAAGTGTAATTGCAGGTCAACAATTCGCTTGAGTTGCTCAGCCGTAAGCGCATGGAAGACGACAGTTTCATCGATACGGTTAAGGAATTCCGGACGGAAGTGCTCGCGCAGTGCTTCGATTACACGCTCTTTCATTTGCGTGTAGTGATCAGTGCCATCAATGGCCGATTTCACTTGGTAGTCCAGAATGTACTGGCTGCCTATGTTTGACGTCATGATGATGATCGTGTTTTTGAAGTCGACTTTGCGTCCTTTGGAATCGGTCAAATGTCCTTCATCCAAAACTTGCAAGAGCACGTTAAACACATCCGGGTGTGCCTTTTCAATTTCATCAAACAAAACGCAAGTGTAAGCACGTCTGCGTACTGCTTCCGTTAACTGACCACCTTCATCAAACCCGATGTATCCCGGCGGTGCGCCAATAAGACGCGCTACTGTGTGTCTTTCTTGATACTCGGACATATCTATGCGCACAATTGCTTGTTCATCATCGAAGAGAAACTCAGCCAAGGCTTTTGCAAGTTCCGTTTTACCAACACCGGTTGGTCCTAAAAATAGGAAACTGCCAATTGGACGTTTGGGATCTTGCAATCCGGCGCGAGCGCGGCGTACGGCATTGGATACAACAGAAATTGCTTCTTCTTGTCCGATTACGCGTTTGTGCAAATGCTCTTCCAGCTTGAGGAGCTTTTGTACTTCTCCTTCCATAAGCTTGGTTACAGGAATGCCTGTCCATTTCGAGACGATTTCGGCAATGTCGTCTTCTGTAACTTCTTCAGAAAGCAGTCTTGGACCTTTCTTCTTATTGAAGACTTCTTCTTCGGACTTGAGCTGTTTTTCCAGTTCAGCCAGTTTGCCGTATTTCAATTCGGCGGCTTTAGCTAAATCAGTCACACGCTCGGCTTGCTCGATTTGAATTTGCGTGGATTCAATGTCGGCTTTTATTGCCTGAATTCGCTGCAGCGCTTCTTTTTCAGATTGCCAGCGCGTGCGCAGAACTTCTGCGACTTCTTGCATGTCGGCTAGTTCGCGCTCCAGCTTTTCCAGGCGTTCTTTTGATTGAGCGTCCTTTTCCTTCTTGAGCGCTTCACGTTCAATTTCCAGCTGGATGCGTCGTCTTTCCAATTCGTCCAGTTCGGCCGGCATTGAATCAATTTCAATACGCATTTTGGCCGCCGATTCGTCGATAAGGTCGATTGCTTTATCCGGTAAGAAGCGGTCTGTTATGTAACGGTGTGAAAGCACTGCTGCTGCAACAAGAGCCGAGTCTTTGATGCGAACTCCATGGTGCACTTCGTAGCGTTGCTTTAGTCCACGCAAAATAGAAATCGTCTCTTCCACACCGGGCTCATCGACATTTACCATCTGGAAGCGGCGTTCAAGTGCCGGGTCTTTTTCAATGTGCTTGCGATATTCATCAATGGTTGTAGCGCCGATGCAGTGCAGCTCTCCGCGAGCCAGTGGCGGCTTCAGCAAATTGCCTGCATCCATTGAGCCTTCGCCTGATGATCCTGCGCCTACAACGGTGTGTAATTCGTCAATAAAGAGAATAATGCCGCCGTTGCTGTCGATAACTTCTTTGAGGACAGCTTTCAAACGCTCTTCAAATTCGCCACGGAATTTAGCTCCGGCAATAAGCGCTCCCATGTCGAGCGACACAAGCTTTTTGTTTTTCAACCCTTCCGGCACATCACCTTTGGTGATGCGCTGGGCAAGTCCTTCAACAATGGCTGTTTTACCAACACCTGGTTCACCTACTAGAACAGGATTGTTCTTGGTGCGGCGGGACAAAACTTGCATGACACGCCTTATCTCGTCATCGCGACCGATAACAGGATCGAGTTTCCCTTGTTCGGCAGCCTTAGTCAGATCTCGTCCGTAGCGCTGCAACGCTTCATAAGTGGCTTCAGGATCTTGGCTCGTTACGGATTGATTACCGCGAATTGAGCTCAAGACTTCCAGAATTTTGTTTTTGGTTATGCCTTGTTTTTCGAGAATTGCACCAGCTTGATCTTTCTTGTTCTCGGCCAGCGCCAACATCAAGTGTTCGACACTGATAAATTGATCTTTGAGACGTTCCGCTTCTTTGTTGGCGTCTTCCAGCACCGACATCAAGCGGGCTGACACATGCAGTTCGTCTTTGGCTTGTGAAATTGAGGAGCCCTTTGGTTGGCTCTGCAAATACCTTGTCACTGCTTCGGTGACAATTTCCGGATTTACTTTGAGACGTTCCAAAATTTTGGGCGCGAGTCCCTCGTTTTGTTCAAGCAGCGACAGGAGCAAATGCTCGGGAGTCACTTGACTCTGTCCATAACGTGACAAAATTGCGCGGCAGTTGGTAACTGCCTCTTGTGCCTTATGTGTAAAACGCTCTAAGTTCATCGGTCACCTACTTTGTGTATCGCTCTGGTTTCGCTTCGCTTCACCTTCGCTCGCTATCCAGCATCCTTGGTTCGCTTCGCAGCGACCGCCTCACCGGCGCTCTTGCTACGCTTCTTGTTCCCCGTATTCAACAACTTATCAGCACTTTATTACAACTAACTCACTTTTCATAAATATTTAGCCCATTCACTTTTCAAGCACAAGAAGACACAGAATTTGTTCGTGCAGAGCGGTATTATGATTAGTAGTTGCAACTGAGGCGATTTGGCCCTTAGTGCGGCTTTCGAGGACAGTTGCGGATTCCATAAATGCAAGAGTTTGAAGAAGATCACTACGCAACTTTAGAGGTAGACGAGAAAGCCTCGCCTGAAGATATTCGCAAGGCCTATATTCGCCTGGCCAAAAAATTGCACCCGGATCGCTTTCCCAATGACGCTCAAAAGCGGGCGCAGGCTCAAGAACAATTTGCTCGTGTAACAAGAGCACATGAAGTAGTCAGCGACGCCACTAGAAGGGCTGAGTACGATGCCCTGCGCATACTTGTTAAGGAACGCCAGGCGGCAAAAGCGGCAAATCCAATGTCGGACAATTTTGTCAGTCCAATATCGACTATTGGCAGTTCGTCGATGGCCCAGAAATTCGAAGTTGGTTCGAATATTAAGTGGGCGGAAAAGCATCTAGTTCGTGCAGAAGAGCTTTTGAAAAATGGGCGTATCCCAGATGCTGAAACAGCAACCAAGGAAGCTTTAAGGCTCTTGCCTACTGATCCACGTTGCCATGTGATGATGGCTGAAGTCTTTCTAGCTAAAGGCTGGCGCACTATTGCCTTAACTGAAGTCCAAGCGGCCCTGCGTGTTGATCCAAAGAACACGGAAGCCAAGTCATTGGAAATGAAGATCAAGATTCAGACTGCCCAGTCCGATACAAAAGGCGGTAAAAAATCGGCTGCCGGGCAAGCCGCAGCAGCTTCTGGTGGATCTTCCGGAATGGAATGGTGGGAGCAGCTAAAAGCACTCCTCACCAAAAAGCTGTAAACGATTTACTCTGAAGTCCTGGTTGTCAAGAATTGTTGTCATGAACAAGATGACCTACCGTGTTAAGATATCGGCGATATATTCTCATTGCAACCAGGAGAATTTCAGTGCTTAGCGCTCGCAGCTGGCTCATTATCTCTGTAAGCTTTGTTTTGGCTCTGCCCGTTCGAGCAGAGGAAATCACTAGCGAGCCTATTACGGAAGGCACAAAGCTCAAGGGCAGCGTCGAACAAACACAATCAGCGAAGGATTATCCATTTCTTGATGGTGTTGTGCAGACGGTTCCCAAAGGCACAGATGTTGCACTGCGACTTTCCTGCAATTTGAATTCTGAATTAAGCAGCAAGGGCGATGAAATTTTTGCCAAAGTTTGCGTCGATGTAAAAGACGGGCAAAAGGTATTGATGCCTGGTGGCTGGCATTTGCATGGAATAGTTTCCGATTCAAAAAAACAACGACGCTTGGGACGAAGTGGATACGTTGAAGTAACTTTCGATAAGCTGATAAGTGAAAACGGCTATGAAGTTGATTTGCCATCGCCTGTAAAATTTTCTACGCGTGATAATCAACTGAAAGCAGTGGCAAAAATTTTGGCAGTTGATGCTGCTCATGTAGGTTATGGTGCAGTGGGCGGTGCAATACTTTCTGCTGAACTAGGTTCAATACCATTGGCAATTTCCACCTATGGAATTTCCATTGGTGTCGGTGCCGGCGTCGGTGCAGCTGTTGGTATGTTTGCCGCCGCAAAACGAAAAGGAAAAATTGCCTCTATTTATCCAGGCGATCCAATTCGTCTCACTATTGCTGAACCTATTACTCTGCCGGGGTTTAATCCGGAAGCTATTCCTTCTGCTGTAAAACCTAAGGGATTACCGGGACTAACTATCAAAACAGGCAAAATTACTTACGGTAAGAGTCCTATGGGCGATGATAATGCGAAGCAAATTACGGTTGACCTGACAATTGACAATCGTTCCAATAAAGAAGTTAGCTTCTCCGATATTGCCTTAGTCGATGACTATGAAGAGAAAAACTTTCCGACACTCTATGGAGATTATTTGACTTTTGGAAAGCATGTGGCCCAGGGTACAACAGGGCGGGCAACGCTTTCTTTCCCTGTAAGCAGAGCAAAGCGGAAGTATTCACTGGTGCTTTTAGACCGTACAAAACGTAATGAATTAATGCGCGTGCCGATAAACTAGCAATATCATTAATTGTTGCGTGAAACCCCCCATCATGGCTGGCATTAAATCCTAAATGCAGCTAATATAGCAATCGCAAAAGAGATTAGGTGTCGGTGACAGCAACGCAAAACCGTCTCCCAGAGCCGTTTTCAGAAGTTCCTCAAAACGCTGCGAGTAGCGAGAGGTTCCAAATGAGGGTCCGAATAAATAACATGTTCCAACGTTTTCATGGTCAAGCAAAAGCTCAAGAAGGACAAGTGCGTTCTCTTCAGTCGGAGAATTTGCAACTTGATCGCGTCTTGCGTGAGAAGGACAGAGAAATTGATCAACTGAAAAATCAGTTGGCCAACGCAGAAGCGCGCTTGGAAGAATTGATGGGCAAAGATAATTTGACCTCATTGCCTAATAGACACATCTTTAAAGAGCATTTGACGCATTCGTTAAAGCGCGCTGTGCGCCTTGGCTATAGCTTGTCGCTTTTGCTTATAGATATAGATCACTTGCGTGAAGTTAATAGCCGTGCCGGTTACGAGAAAGGCGATGAAGTACTTATTGAAGTTGCAAAAACTTTGCAAAATTCAGTAAGAGAAATTGATATGCCTGCGCGTTGGGGCGGAGAAGAATTGGTTGCTGTTCTACACGAAACGGATGTGGAAGCAGCAGTTTCAGTCGCTGAAAGAATCAGACGCAAGATAAACATGTTGGATATTAAAGATCCGGTTAGCGGCAAAGCAATAACTATCACTGCTACTTTGGCTGTGGCGAGTTATCCGCGCCATTCCAATCAACCACAAGAGCTTTTGGAAGTTGCTTACGACGCACTTGTTTCTGCCAAAAATAAGGGCGGAAATATTGTGGTCGTTGCTGACTCCAGCATTTAATTCCAGATTTAATACGTAAGTCAGCTGTGCGTGGGGGTTTCCCCAATGGACGGGTTGGACTTCTGCAACTAATATTGGCCAAATATTATTGTTGGAGGTGGCAATGGCTAATCCGGCTCGCCAAATAACAGACAAATTCGGTACTGTTCATTTGGATGACGACAATGCATTTGTCGGCGAGAAAGTGCTTCGAGAAATAGGTTTTGTCGGGCAAGCGCTAGGCGCCGGAATGATTGATAATGCAGATGCAGTCACAAAAGAATTTCTGGAAGCATCACCTAATAAACTCGCAACCTTCTTTGTTGGCTCTTACGGCGTAACCAAAATAACAACTTCACTTCTTAATCGCTATCAGTCAGCGGGCAAGATACTGCTTAATGTTGGTGGATTAGCTTATTCAGGGCTTACTGCCGCCGATATGGCACGTGACACTCAGCGTTGGAAAACAATTCAAAAGGGATTGGATGATACTTGGCTAAATGGCAAGAATATTTCGCACAGTGTCAAAATGACAGAGAAGGAAATTGCGCGCACTACACTAGATGGCGGTGCGGCGCTTCTAGGTTTGGCACCTCTTGGAGTAGAGGGAGTAGGACGACTGTCCTTCCTCAAGCGCTGCAAAGTTGATCCAGGTGGGTGCACCAAAATTGCTGACGATTTGTTTGCGAAAGGCAATTACGACAAGGCAGCCTCTGCTCTAAAAGGAGTTCTCGTCTTTGCGGAGAAGAGAGAAGGCGACAATCACTTGCTCATCGGCGAGTTAAATGACAAGTTGGCTCGCTGCAAATTTAAGCAGATCGATCAATTTAAGGGATTAAGCAGGGTTGAGCAAATTCTGCACCCGACTGAAAAGTTGGAAGCGGAAGCTATTAAACACCAGAAACAAGCTCTTGATTCTTTGAAAAATACCCCATCTGAAAAAATGGATGTTACAGATTCTCTTATTGATATGGGCAATTGGTACAAGAACGAAAGTCGTTTTGGGCAGGCTCATGAAGCATATACTGCAGCGCTCGAAATTCGCGAAAAACACTTTCCAAAAACTGACCAACTTCCGTTAGCTACGCTCTATGAAAAAATGGCCGATCTTCATCACTTGCAAAAGAAGCATGGTGAGGCAGATGATTTTTATGCTAAAGCTATCAAAATAATTGAAGAGAAGCACGGACCTTTGGATGGTCGATTGATAACAGCACTTGATAGACGTGGAAGCTATGCCTACCAAAATGGTGATTTCCAAACGTCGAAAGATTTTATATCTCGTGCCCTTGAACTAAAACGAGATAAGTATCCTGCAGGAGATCATCGTATTGGTGAACACATACCGTGTCTGGCTGATGTGCTTCGTGCGCTAGGCGGCGAGGAAAACTTGAGAAAGGCGCATACCCTGTATTGGGAAGGAGCCATTCAAGGTGAGTCTTATATGTTTGGTCAGGCAGAACGTCAAAGAATCGCCGGAGGCATAACGGCTTGTTCTCAATCCATGCAGAAAACTATTTCGGAAAAAATAGCTCAATCTGCAAGCGTAGCCGAGAAAGAGGCTTTGTCAAAGGAATTGACGTTTTGGGAATCTCAAGCCAGAGGTGTTCCTTGGCTGGCATTTGGTGAACAACCGCAGACCGTACAGGTCGTGAGAAACCTCACGCCGAAGCAGGCATTTAACCTGGAGATCTAAGATTAAGGCTTTGGTTCGAAAGACTGTTTCGAGCTAACGACGCCTTGTCCTTGTCCGGACTCTTGTTTCTTTGCACCCTTAAGAGATGCTGCTTCCATAAATCCGACAAAGAGCGGATGTGGAGTCTCAGGACGCGACTTCAGCTCTGGGTGGAACTGGCAAGCTACGAAGAACGGATGGTCCTTTATCTCGACTATCTCCACCAGACGGCCATCTGGCGAAAGACCCGAGAAGGATAAACCGTGCTCGGAAAGCTTCTCTCTGAAGTCATTGTTTACTTCATAGCGATGACGATGGCGCTCAGAGATGTCTGGCATGCCGTATAAACGCTCGGCAATGCTGCCTGGTGCTAAATGGCAGGGGTAACGGCCTAAACGCATTGTGCCGCCCTTGTGAACGACATTATGCTGGTCCGGCATGAGGTCTATTACTGGATAAGGCGAATTGGGATTAAACTCAGTCGAATGTGCATCAGTCATCTTAGCTACGTTGCGAGCAAATTCGATAACGGCTGTCTGCATTCCGAGACAAAGTCCCAAGTATGGAATTTTGTTGACGCGGGCGTATTCGCCGGCCTGAATTTTGCCTTCGATACCGCGGTCACCAAATCCGCCTGGCACGAGGATGCAATCGACACCTTTGAGATGGGTTTCCGCACCGTCTCTTTCAATGTCTTCGGACAGTACCCACTTGATGTCTACCTGAGCATTATGCTGGGTGGCAGCGTGCTTAAGCGCTTCCACAACAGAAATATAGGCATCGGAAAGCATGACGTATTTGCCGACAATTGCGCACTTAATTGTCTTGGTCGGGCGCTTAATGCGTTCGACAAGCTCTGTCCACGAAGTCAAATCCGGTGTTGGATTCGGCATGCGTAAGACTTCTAAGACCTGATTGCAAAGTCCTTCTTTTTCAAGATAAAGCGGTACTTCGTAGAGATGAGAGACATCACGGCATTGAATGACACCATGAATATTCACGTCGCAAAACAGTGAAAGTTTTTCGCGAATGGAGGTGGAAAGTGGAACTTCCGTGCGGCAAGCAAGAATATCCGGCTGAATACCACGGCTACGCAACAAATCAACTGAGTGTTGCGTTGGTTTTGTCTTGAGTTCCTGTGTCGTTCTAAGATTGGGAATGAGTGTTGCATGAATGTAGCAGCAGTGATCGCGACCGATATCTTTGCGCATCTGGCGAATTGCTTCAAGGAATATGAGACTTTCAATGTCGCCTACGGTGCCGCCAACTTCAACGATTACAACTTCTGCGCCTGAGACTTGTGCAGCCTTGCGAATGAAATTTTTGATTTCATTCGTCACGTGCGGAATCATTTGCACCGTGCCGCCGAGATAATCACCGCGCCGCTCTTTCTCGAGTACGCTCTTGTAGATTGTGCCTGCTGTTACGTTGTTGGCGCGACTCATATCGACAGCAATGAAGCGCTCGTAGTGACCAAGGTCCAAATCTGTTTCAGCGCCATCTTCCGTCACATACACTTCGCCATGCTGGTAGGGGCTCATCGTGCCCGGATCGACGTTTAAATAAGGGTCCAGCTTGATAATAGTGCAGCTGATGCTCCGGGCTCTTAGCAGACGTCCCAGGGATGAGGCGATAATTCCTTTGCCCAATGAGGAGACTACCCCACCAGTTATAAAAACATATCTGGTGTTCATATTTCTCCTTTAACGTTCCGATTCCGCTATCGCTACATCTTCACTAGCCATCCGGCTCTACCTGTTAGCTTCGCGGCGACCGGCTCATCGCCGCTCTTGCTCCGCTTGCTCTTGTTCGGCTTCTGGTCTAGCTCAGTAACTCAATTATTATTCACCAATTTTAGGAACTTTGAAATAGCCATTTTCCTGATCCGGCGCATTTTTAAGTAATAAGTCCCTGCCTGGTGGGGTTTTCACCACGTCTTCACGCAAAACGTTGACAATATTAAGTGCGTGCGCCATCGGTTCCACGCCCTCGGTATTGACTGCTTTCAATTCATCAAAGTAGTCAATAATTTTGCTGAGCTGCTCGGCATAAAGCTTCTTCTCGTCTTCTGTCAGAGCCAATCTAGCCAGCTTTGCCACATGCTCAACTGTTTCCGCTGTCAGCATAATGCCCCCGCGCTTAGTCCTACAACTTAGGCATGTTAACATAAGTCGATTGGTACAGAGTGAATTAGTAGGCAAATGTTACTAGCGACGGCATTCCTAATTATTGCCCTCGTCATCATCTTGGTTTCGGCCGAGCTATTCACTAATGGAATTGAATGGCTGGGACATCGTCTTAATGTCAGTGAAGGCGTAGTTGGTAGCGTCTTTGCTGCTGTCGGAACAGCGATGCCCGAAACTCTTATCCCCTTTGTCTCGGTGGCTTTCTTTAACTCCCGCCACGGCGAAGAAGTTGGAATAGGAGCAATTGCAGGCGCTCCTTTCATGTTGTCCACTCTTACCTTAGCGCTTTGTGGTTTTACTATTTGGTCCTACGCCAAGAGGGGGCGTCGTGACAATGTCGTAAATGCAAACAGCACAATAATCACGCGTGACTTTGCCTTCTTCATCCTTTCTTACTCGATTGCTATTGCCACGAGTATATTTCACCTGCCTCATGAGATTCGCGCATTTTTAGCGGTCGGACTTTTGTTGATATATGGCGTGTACATATACAAAACCTTCAAGCATGAGGGCGAAGTAGGAGCGGCCCCCGAGCATCTTCACTTTGCCAAGATATTGCAAGATAAGCCGGAGCGGCTAACAGTAATTATTCCTCAAGTCGTAGCAGGCATACTTGGTATCATCGGTGGTGCTTATTTGTTCGTCAATTTCGTCGAAAAATTGGCTGTTGGACTGGGCGCACCGGCAGTTTTGCTTTCCCTAATTCTTGCCCCTATCGCCACTGAACTGCCGGAGAAAATTAATAGCTTCCTGTGGTCGCGCAGCGGTAAGGACACACTTGCATTGGGCAATATTACAGGCGCGCTTGTGTTTCAAAGTTGTATACCTGTAGCCTTTGGCATGGCTTTTACCGATTGGCACCTCGATAATGGAACGACACTGACAGGCATTGTCGCTCTGCTTTGTTGCAGCACATTTTGGTGGCTCATGAAAGCCAACAAACTGAAACCCCAACATTTAATGATGGGTTCAATTGCCTACGCTCTGACTATTGGTCTTCTCTTATTCTTAGGGTTGAGAGACTAGCTGGACTCGCGAGCATCCTGGGCAAGTTTTGCCGGGTGTGTTATTGATTCAAGAATTAGTTTGAAACAAGCAGCTACGGGAATAGCTATCAGCATGCCCAAAGCCCCTGCCATTACTTCACCACACAAGACGGCAAAAATGACGATGAGCGGATGTAGCTCGACTGCGTGCCCGATTATCTTCGGCACAATGACGTAGTCTTCAAACCAACGGGCAAGCGTGTAGTAACCGACAATACCCAGAGCGGCCATTACGCCAAATTGAGCGAGTCCGACAAGAGCGGCAATTGTCGTGGCAATGATAGGACCAAGTACTGGAATAATCTCCAAAAAGCCGCTAATAAGCGCAATTACAAGCGCATATTTCAAATGAATGACAAAGTGCAGGAATACCCAAGCAATGGTGGACATGATGATGATGAGCATTAATTGCCCCTTTACGTAGTTGCTCATCATTTGGTTTATCTGTCCGGACAAATTAACAACTTGCTCTCGCTTATCGACAGGCAAAAAGCGAATGGCAAAATTGCCGACGCGCTCTTTATCGATAATGAAATAGATGGAAGATACTACACACACAAGGATTCCCAGCAAGCCGTGAGACAAAAGACCACCAATATGGACTATCTCTTCGGGCTTGCCGAAGCTTTCTTCTATATTGGCAATAATTTGATTGGCCGTTGTATCAACATCTAATTGCAAACTGAATGTTTCGGCTGCCTGTCTGACGATGTTGGTAATAATTTCTTGGCGGTGCATTGCCAGAGCAACGCACTGTTCGGACAAGAGCGGCAAGAAGAACCATCCAGATATGATAAGAACAACTGCGCCTAGAAGATAAACAACGGCAACTGCTTGAGTTGGTTTTATCTTCAGCGATGTCGATAGGTTCTGTACAAGCGGCAACAGCAAATAAGCTAGGATACCGCCGACGATAAACGGCGGGAATACTGATCTAACGTGATAGATAAACCAGATGATAAGAAAAGTGGCAACCCAGCGAAACAGCATTAGCGCACCGCAGCCGGTGTTGCATTGAGCTGTGTGAAATCATGAATGCCGGCATTGACCAATTTGCTCAAAAGCCACGCTGGACGGAATCTCTCGCCGTGGATTTTCTCGTAGGACTTAAGTTCTTTTAGACACCACTCTAGCCCCTTGTGCTCGGCAATTGTTAAAAGTCCCTTGGTCATACCGCAGCCCCATTGCATAGCGACATCAACATCGCCGGCAACCACGACTTGTTCTTGAATAGCATAAATCGCTTCGTTGAACATAGGAAGAATAACGCGATAAACATCAAATGGACGCGGGTCGGCAACTGGCTTTTTATTCTCATTGATTGATTTGAGAATCTTAGCCAATTCCGGATTTACTTTCTTTGGCTCGTCTTTTTTCGGAACTCGATTTGGATCATGAATGAAGAAACCTGCTCCGCTTTTTTGTCCCTTGAATCCGGCGGCAACCATTTTATTGATCAACTGTGCCGGTTCAAAACGAGGACCATACTGGTCGTAGAGGAAATTGTTGACGTTGGCACAAATATCAATGCCGGTCATATCCAACAAAGTGTACGGTCCCATCGGCATGCCGAACTCGACAACAAGTCTGTCTACTTCATCAAGTGATGCAATGCCTTCTTCTGCTACGTATAGAGCTTCATTTAAATAAGGGAATAGCAATCTGTTAACGAGGAATCCTGGACATTCTTGAACAGTCACAGGAATCTTTTTCAGTTCGCGGCATAGATCCGAAACCGCAGTAACTGTGTCTTTGGATGTTTTAAGACCAGGAATAACTTCGACTAATTTCATCGTTTGCGCCGGATTGAAAAAGTGCATGCCGACAACTTTTTCCGGTCGCTTTGTGCACGCTGCAATTTCGGAAACCGAAAGTGCTGATGTGTTGCTTGCCAGAATTGCATGGCTTGGGCAAATGGCATCAAGCTGTTTGAATATATCCAGCTTGACATTTATTTCTTCGAGAGCTGCCTCAATTACCAAATCAACATCTTTGAAAGCATCAAAGCTTGTTGTTCCTTTGATCAGTCCCAACAAGTAATCAGCTTCTGCTTGGGTCAAAACTTCTTTCTTGACGCGGGATTCGTACATGCGTTTTATGCGAGTTATCCCTTTGTCGATAAACTCTTGCTTAACATCCTTGAGGATAACTTCAATTCCGGCTTGTGATAAAACCTGGGCAATGCCTGCCCCCATTGTGCCTGCGCCAATAACAGCCGCTCTTTGAATCCTCATTGAAAATCCTCTTCCAAAACAGTTCCTAATGCCTAGCTATGCTAGCATTTTTACGACTAAGCATACGTAGTCGTCTCGGGTGCAAAACCTATTGGGATCCTATTTGGGAGCTATCGGCAATGACATCATCGTTAATGAGAAGAATACCGGCTCAACCGCCAGGACTTTCAGCGGATGACACACCTAAGCATTTAGGTTGGTTGATGCTGACAGCTTTGGGAATTGGCGCGACAATCGGCGCTGGAATTTTCGTTATGCCGGGGCGCATTGCTGAAAAAGCTGGTCCTGCAGGAATTTTGTCATTTGTAATTACCGGCTTGGTTTTCTTGTTTGTCGGAATTTGCTACGAACGTTTTTCGCGAGTTGTTCCGCAAGGTGTCTCCGCTTATTCATATGTCTATCATTCAATAGGCGAAATAATTGCTTGGATCGTCGCTTTCGGTTTGTTCCTTGAATATAGCTTTGGCGCATCCGCTGTAGCAATTGGCTGGAGTGCCTATCTCCAAAAAGCACTGAAGTACACGCTGCCTCCTTATTTAATGGGACCAGTGCACACAGGTGATCATTTTGAATTTGGTTGCAACGTCGTCGCCATGGGTGTTGTCGCGGTGGTGACAATGATTTTGATATTCGGCGGGGTGAGTAAATCCGCCAAATTGAATTTCTTGCTCGTGTGTTTGAAGTGTGCCTTGCTTGTAGTATTCATAGGCGCCGGACTCAAGCACATAAACTTAGCCCTCTGGCAGCCATTTGCCCCACTTGGATGGCAAGGTATTTTGCAGGGCGCGGCAATTGCCGTTTTCCCTTACGTCGGATTTGACGCACTTTATACATTCGCTCGTGAATCAAGAAGTTTGAGAGATACCAAAGTCTCTACTTATCTCTGCATCGGACTGGTTGCTTTGCTCTATGTTGTCGTTATGGCTATCGCTGTTGGACTAGCGCCGGTATTTTTAGATGGACATATCAATCCATTATTCAAAGGCAGCGAAGCATCCGCACCGCTTGCTTCATTGCTTATTGCTTCAGGCGAGGGCTGGGCCGGCACATTAATCGCAGTCGGAGCCGTATTGGGAATCTTCAACGTGTTGCTCGTGCTCTGCATGGGTGGACCAAGAATCTTCCGCAACATGGCTGAAGACGGTCTACTTCCACCAATCTTTAAGAAAGTGCACAAGGGTAACCCTAGCTTTGGCATTTTGCTCAATGGCGCAATCGTTGGACTGTGCGCCGGATTTGTTCCATTTGAAGATGTTTCCGACATCATGGTTTTAGGAACACTTGTTGCCTTTATTTGTGTCTGCATCGGCGCCATGCGCTTGAAGATAGTCAGCCCGCTCGTGGGCGTACTTGGTGCGCTTGGCTGCACAATTCTTGCTTTCAACCTCAACCCATTGGTGTTGAAAGTCTATGCAATCACTTGCCCGCTTGGACTTCTAATCTACTTCTTCTACGGTAGAAAGCATAGCAAACTCAATGCTGCCAAATGATGCGGGCGCATGCAATGCGCCCCTACAATGGGAAATTTAAGTTACAGAAGTGACAAAGTCTTGCGTGCGCGAAATGCTACGTATGGGTTGTCGTCTTCGGATAAGCGCTCAAGTATTTGCGCTGGGATATATGGATTTTCTGCTACGCCATAGCGCACATCAGCATCTTCATCAAAAGCTAATTGCTCAAGTAGAGGCTCCGGTACGTTAGGATTTTCTGCAACAGCTAAGCGCACGTCGGCTTTGCCGTCGTGTGCTAATGCAGATAATGACTCGACAGGTGTGCGTGGATTTTCTGCCACGCGCCTGCGAATGTTTTCCAATTCATCAAATGCAAGTTTTGCCAACACTTCTTTTGGTGTGTTGGGATTGCCTGCCACAATGTAGCGCACTCGCAACGCGCGGATTGTAATGTCCGGAGTTGTTTCTTGTGTTCTGACTTGTGCTTTTTCCGTTTCCTGGCTACTTAATGCCGATGCCGTGACCCGCTTACCTTCCTGCATCTGCCAATACTCCCTTTGACTGTTGTGACTGAACGCAACAGTCTGCCCGCTATTAAACTCGCCGAGACAGACCCTTATTTCCTTATTTACCACTATAAAGGAAAGATTAAACGTACTTCTTGACAATTTAATCTTTCGTCCCAAAACCCTCATGGGGCTTGGTTTTCGGTTCTTAATGATTGGGAACCTAAGGATAGGGTTTGCCATCGCAAAGGACGCAAGGGCACAAAGAGCAGAAAGTCGAGTAAGAAGTCGTCCTAAATTACTTAGCTTCCATCCAGTTTTTGCCTGAGCGAATGTCTACCTTTAAAGGGACGCGGAATTGTTCACCATTGATTGTCTTTACGGACATTGCGTCATGGACGAGTCTGGTTACTTCTTCTAATTCGTCCTTAGGCACATCGAGGACTAGTTCATCGTGTACTTGAAGAATGAGTTTGGTTTTTAGTTGGCGCTTGGTTAACTCTTTGTCGAGATCGATCATTGCTAGCTTCATAAGATCAGCAGCGCTTCCTTGTAGGGGCGCGTTGCATGCAGCGCGTTCTTCGGCCTTGCGAATCATGTCATTTCTGTCGTTGAGGTTTCGGAAATAACGTTTGCGACCCCAGATTGTTTCTGCATAGCCCTTGCTGCGGGCGTCTTCAATTGAGTCTGTTAGATATTTGCGAACTTTGGGATAACGGCTGAAGTATTTGTCTATGAAAGCTTGAGCTTCTTTAGTTGTAACGCCGAGATCTAATCCTGTTGAATAAGCTCCTTGCTGATAGATAAGCGAGAAGTTGATTGTTTTGCCGACGCGGCGCATGTCCGAATCAACGGCGTTGATATCCTTATCGAAGATTTCTGCGGCAGTACGTGCGTGAATGTCTTCGTCTTTTTGAAAAGCTTCCAAAAGTATTTCATCGCCGCACATTTGTGCAAGTAGGCGCAACTCAATTTGGCTGTAGTCGGCTGATATCAAAACATTTGAGTCATTTGCCGGAATGAATGCACGTCTTATACGACGGCCTAGTTCCGTGCGGATGGGAATATTCTGCAGGTTTGGATTAGAACTGGACAGGCGTCCGGTGCTTGTTCCTGTTTGATTGAAATCACCATGCAGGCGCTTATCTCGCGGGTTTACCTGACGCGGCAAAGCATCTACGTAAGTTGAGCGCAATTTAGACATTTGTCTGAAGTCCATCAACTTACTGATGATTGGATGTTCGTTTTTAAGTGATTCAAGTACGCTGGCATCGGTTGAATAACCGGATTTTGTCTTTGACTTAACCGGCAGTTTGAGTTCTTCAAACAGCACTTTTTGCAACTGTTGCGGAGAGTTGATGTTGAAGGAATGTCCGGCATCTTCAAAAATTTCCAGCTCCAAGCGCGATAAGTCTTGCGTTAATTCCATGGAGAATAGACCCAGGTATCCCAGATCTAGGGCCACACCGTTCTGTTCCATCTTCGCCAGCACGGCGGACAAAGGCATGTCCATTTCCGTCAGCATTTTGAACTGAGTTGGATTGAGAGTGGCGCTGTAATAGCGTGCAAGCTCTAGTGTCATGCGGGCATCATCGGCTGCATATGGTGCAGCTTGGGAGATTGGCACTTGTTCCATCGTCAATTGCTTTTTGCCGGTGCCGATTAACTCGGCAATTTTTACCATCTGATGACCAAGTATGCGTTCGGCTTGGTCTTTTAAGCCGTGCTTTTCATCAGGGTCGACAATATAGCTGGCAAGTAAAGGATCGAAACATACAGGACCAAATTTGATGCCATCCAAAGACAAGACATTCATTTCGTATTTGGCATTTTGAGCAACTTTGCCAATCTTTTGATCTTCAAGTACTGGTTTGAGTTTGGCTGAGACTAATTCTTGTGGCAGCTGCTGAGAGCCGAAGTGGCGAACCGGCACGTAAGCTGTTTGGATATTCCAGTTATCTTTGGAGCTTGAAACGCAGCAGTCTTTCATGCGTGCTTCATCCGCCCATGCAAAGGCATATCCCACAATTTGTGTGTCTAGCGAAGCAAGTCCTGTTGTCTCTAGATCAACGCTTATTACTTCTTGTTTGCTTAATTGCTTTACGAGATCTTCTAACTGAGACTCTGTTGTCACTATTATTGGCTCAGGGGCAGTTGTCGAAACTACGCCCAAAGTGAGTTGTTGCCCTGGGGCAGATACCGACGCTGCGTCTCCATTGGTCTTAGCGGGCTTAGTCTGAACAGTGCCCATGGTCAAAAGTGACTCATCGATAACAGGTTCTACACCATTGTTGAATGACGCCAGAATTTTTGGCAGGCGCTTCAGCATGTTTTTGAATTCGAAATCTTTTAGAGCTTTAGCCAAAGTCTCGACTTCCGGCATAGTAACTTTGAGCTTTTCAAAGTCAATGTCTATATCGACATCCAAGCGAATAGTAGCCAGGTTTTGGCTGGCAAAGGCGCTATCCTTGCCGTCTATTAGCTTTTGTTGTACTGATTTGGATTTTATTTTGTCGATGTTTGCATAGACATTTTCCAGCGTCTGGAATTCAGTTAAAAGTTGAACTGCAGTCTTTGGTCCTATTCCTCGGACGCCTGGAATATTGTCCGACGAGTCGCCGCAGAGGGCTTTGTAGTCGACGATTTGCTCAGGCCAAACGGAAAGCTTTTCAAAAACTTCTCCGCGACCAAACGTAGCTAGACCATTTTTGCCAGGCATCAATACTTGAATGTGTCCATCAAGCAATTGAAAAGCATCTTGGTCGCCTGTAAGAATTTGCACATTCATTTTCTTTTGCTCGGCAATGCGAGCCAATGTGCCAATGATGTCGTCAGCTTCAAAGCCGGGTTTTTCAAGAATAGGAATATCTAAGTATTCCACTGCCTCTTTGATCATCGGCCATTGTGTGGCCAAATCATCAGGCATTTCAGCCCTGTTTGCTTTGTAGTCTTCGTATTCTTTGTGTCTAAAAGTTGGCTCTGCCAAGTCAAAGCAGACAGCAACCATGTCCGGTTTGCGTGTTTCTAAAAGATCAAATATCGAGTTGAGAAAGCCATACACCGCCCACGTGGCTGTGCCGTCGGACTTTCTTAAACCGGATGTAAAAAGAGCATAGAAGGAACGAAATGCCAGCGCGCTGCCATCAACTAAGACAAGTGTTTCGGCATCCGTCGCCATTTCGTTTCCCTCTATGCTTTATGTGTTCTACTGCTGATTAGCCAAAGCTCTTGGTCTTGGCGGTCCAAACATTTGTCCAAGAGACTCGGACAATGCACGACCTTCAGCAAGTGATGGCTGATCTATGCCGAGAATTGCCGCCACTGTAGGCGCAATGTCTGCCGGTGAGGCAGTGGTGGCGTAGCTGCCGCCTTTGATACCAAAGCCGCTTATGATGAGCGGTACTTGAGTGTCATAGGCATATGGCGATCCTTTCTCGGTTCCGTTTTGTTCGGAAGAGAAGATCCAGCCCGGCTTGGTTATAACAACTAATTCGCCGGAGCGTCCCCAGAAGTAGTTCTTGCGAACGGCATCTGCTAATGGGCCTGATGGTACTTGGTTCATGAAAAACTGTACTGCCGTGTAGACATCACCAACGCCAGGCACCGAGCGGGCAATTTTAGCTGCCACAGCTTCAACGTCCGGTTGGCGATATTTCTGGCGGTCAATTGCGTTCAAGTTTAAGTAGACGTTTGGCGGCACAAACGATTCAACCCAATCATCGGCGCCCAATTTGGCATCAAGTGCCGAATCAACCAAGGTCTTGAAGGCTTTAGGGTCAATACGTCCGGCATCCAGTCCTTTTTCCTTGAGAAATTCTGGTATCGGTGCAATGCCGTGATCTGCTGTGAGAACAATTAAGCACTTATCCAGACCGACCTTTTGGTCAATGGTTTGGAACAAATTTGCCAGAGTCTGATCTAGACGGAGCACGAGATCTTGCACTTCTTGGCTGTAAGGACCAAAGTGTTCACCAAGACCTTCACCGGCACCGAAGTTGATGGCTATTAGATCCGGATCGGGACGTTGACCGAGTCCCTCTTTATCAATTGCTTCTTTAGCGAAATCCGAAACCATTTGATTAGCAAATGGTGTCATAGCAAAAGTTGAGTAGAACTTTTCCGAAGGACCAGTTGCACCACCTGTAATTACATGTGGGAATTGTTTGCCGTCACCTGGAAGTGGTTTTTCGTAAGTGTAATCATCGCGGCTGGAAGCAGAATATTGCGTCTCATTTAATAGACGCTGCCAGGTCTGTCCGAAATATTTATCGGCGAAGCGCTGATTGTTGAAAGATTGCGCCCATGAAGGAAGGCTGCGGCTGTACTGACTCGACGTGACGAAACTGCCGCTACGCGTGTCCCACCAGTAAGCTTCATCAGCCAAACGACCGGCTAAAAATACTGCGGGACGTTCTCCGATAGAAACGGTGACAACTCTTGATCTACCGTTGGTGGCGAGTTTCATTTGATCGCCAATTGTTGTTCCCAGCATTGCTTTGGCCGATGCACCAAGTCCTTGTCCACCGACTATTGTTGCTTGATCGTCGGCAGTGGCTGATACTTCCTTGCCTTTTCGTCTGTCAAACCAATCATCGGCAATAATTCCTGTTGCCCACGGATAGGCTCCTGTTGAAATGATTGTGTCACCACATGCGGTGTGGCTTGTCAGCTGGCGAAAACGACAATTTGTAAAGTTTGCTCCGTTGTCAATCAGGTAGCGAAGGCCACCGGCGCCAAACTTGTCACGATACCTGGCTAAGTAATCGTAAGCCAGTTGGTCGGCAACAATCATTACGACCAATTTTGGTTTTCGATTGTCATCAGATTGTGCTTGCGCTTGATTTGCTCCGAAAGAGCTAAGCAAGACAAGTGATGATAACAATGCGGACATTGCTAGACGCCATTGCTTCGATTTCGACACGGGGTTCTCCTTGTTTATTAAGCTTCGCCAAACGCTTGGTTGCGCTTCCTGAGAGAATTTGCTCCGAGTTGTCAGATCAACTCGTTTACAGTAAGGGTAATTTTAATGCAGTAATTGCTCCGGCAAAGTACAAAGGAGCAAATAGTCGGTAAGATTTTACCTGTTGGTAACTCACGGGTGAAAATTGAGAGTCTAAAATCACAAAAGCATTTTTACACAAGAGGTAGGACCATGAGCGAAAGAACAAAACTTCTCAAAAAGGCAGTCCTAACAGGAGTCGGCGCTTCTACAAATGTGGAAAGAGTCAAATCAGCTTTGAATGAAGCTCTTGAGGATTTGATCAAGGTTGGTCATGAATTGATGGATGACCTGGAAATTAAGGGCAAAGACAAAACTGAATCAATTGAAAAGAGCCTGAAGTCGTTTACTGAAGAGGTAAACAAGCGTAAAGGAACTCTTGAAGTACAAATCACAGCTTCAATCAAGAAAGCTATTAAAGAGTTCGGCTTGATGACTCGTGAAGATTTGGAAGAATTGAACGAGCGCTTGGAGCACCTTGAAGAAACATTGTGCGACGGCAGCGAAGGTGCTGAAGGTGCAGGAAGCACAACATCCAGAAAGGCAAAGCGTCGCAACAACAAGTAATAGCACTTGTCTAAAAATCAAAAACGGATGGATTTTATTCCATCCGTTTTTTTGTTTCTGAAGTTGCGCTTTCCGGACTAGTTGTTCACGTGTGTAAGTACGCGCTTCGGTCCGTGAATTGGATCTTCAATGATGATTGTTTGATCACGCATTGGTCCAACGCTAACGATAGCAACCGGTACTTCCAATTCGCTCGCGATGAAATCGAGATAGCGCTGGGCTTGCTTCGGCAAATCCTTGAAGCTGCGGCATTCGCTTGTCGATTCTTTCCAGCCCTTAAATGTTTCGTAGATAGGCTCAGCGTGCCTGAAAGCGCCGGCTAATGAAGAAATGTTCTTCAACACTTGTCCCGATTGCTTGTCGCGGTAGCCTACACAAACTTGAATCTCATCAAATTCATCAAGGACATCCAGCTTTGTAATTGCCAAACAATCCAAGCCATTGATGCGCACTGCATAACGTCCGATTACTGTATCGAACCACCCGCAACGTCTCGGGCGACCGGTTGTAACACCAACTTCTGCCCAAGCTTTGCCTACTTGACGCAATGCTTCGCCAATCTTGCCTTCTTGTTCAGTTGGAAATGGACCTTCACCAACGCGAGTCATAAAGGCTTTCGATACGCCAATTACTCTGTCGATAATTGTTGGTCCAATACCGGCACCGGTACAAGCACCGCCTGCTGACGGGTTGGAACTTGTTACGTATGGATAGCTGCCGTGATCAAGATCTAGCAGAGTGCCTTGTGCGCCTTCAAACAAAATGTTTTTGCGCTCTTGAACAGCGTTAAAAATAATGGCGGAAGTGTCGCAGACGTATTTTGCCATTTGCTTGCCGTACTCGAGGTACTCGTTGTAAACGGCATCAATATCAAATGGTGGCAAGTTGTACATGCGCTCAAGAATGACGTTTTTCTTTGGAATAAGCCATTCTAGTTTGCTACGCAAAATATCTTTGTCGAGCAAATCTTCAACGCGAATTCCCGAACGCGAGCATTTGTCGGCGTAAGTTGGTCCTATGCCGCGCTTGGTGGTGCCAATTTTGTGATCGCCGCGAGACTCTTCATCAGCTGCGTCAATAGCTAAGTGATAAGGCATAGTGACGTGAGCAGTATTGGACACTTTCAAACCGGAATCATCCAGACCACGGTCAGTCAGCCCTTTTACTTCTTTGACGAATGCCTTGGGATCAATGACCATGCCTGGTCCCAATACGCATGTCTTGCCTTTGTACAAAATACCTGAAGGAATCAGGTGGAACTTAAATGTGTCGCCGTCAACAACCACGGTGTGACCGGCATTTGCGCCACCCTGATAACGGACCACTATGTCGGCGTTCCGAGAAAGAAGGTCCGTGACCTTAGCCTTACCCTCGTCACCAAATTGTGCGCCAACGACTATTACGTTTGCCAAAGCTGTTGCCTCTGTGTTTAGTTCTCTTCACTCTAAAAAACACCAGCTTTTATCTCTGCCTTTAGTCAGCATATCGGCTAAAAGCCGTGCGCTGGGCATCAAATTACTGGTCTTTTTAGACCTCAGATAGTCTAGGTCAGGAACCTATCTATGTCAAAGGAATAGGGCTTTTCAGGGCATTAAGCTTTTTTACTTAATTTGTAGCCGTCAGCTCGTACACTTGGGTGATGGAAATTTTCAGTCAGTCACTCTGGCATGGTCAGCGACTCGTGGCAACTGTCCTCAAGGCAGCCGTGAGCCGGGGGAAATTGGCACACGCCTATCTCCTGAGCGGTCGCGCCAGGGAGGATAAGTGGCAGTTAAGCAGGCAGCTGGCTTGTTACCTGAATTGCCATGCGCATGACAAGGAAAAGCTCGGCTCATGCGCCTTTCGCTATGGTGTCTTTGATACATCCGGTGAGGAAAATAACCATAAGCTTTGTCAAAACTGCTCATGGATAGTCAAAAATGAGCATCCGCAGGCTTTTGTTCAACTGGCAGGCGAAGATACTAAATCCGGCAAGATAGCCGTAGAAAAGGCTAGGCTTTTAGCTTCTGAGCTTACCAAAACGTCCGACTATTTCAGAGTCGTTGTTATTCCTGATGCGTCTGAAGGAATTCTCCACAGACCAGCTGCCAATGCTTTGCTCAAGACAATTGAAGAGCCCCCGGCAAATACTGTATTTGTTCTATTTGCCGATCATTTTGAGGATGTGTTGCCCACGATAGTTAGTCGCTGTCAGGTTCTTAACTTAATGAACCAACCGGATAGTGGTACTGCTTTAGGCAATCTAACTCTTGAGCAAGCTCAACAGATGCAAAAATTTATCGGCTCATTGCCGGTTAATGATCCCAAATCCCGGCGTGTCTGGACCGGACTCAATTGGGCAAAGTCGGCACAGGCGATAAGTGACAAAGTGGACCTTCCATTGTCCGACATTATTGACCAGGTAG
>JAKFVJ010000355.1 GCA_021732245.1 Candidatus Obscuribacterales bacterium
GTATAGGCCTGGCTCATCGTCTCGCAAAGAGACAATTGCTTAATATAGTTACGGACGGACGTTTGCGCCATCAAAAAACGGACAGGCACGACGCCCAAGTCAATCAAAGGCAGAATGACAAAGATTACCAAGAAGCCAAAAGCCACCGTGAAGTCGGCCATTTGCTGTCCTTTTTCACGAGAGCGAATCATCTTGCCTACTCTAAAGCCTAATCTTGCGCCCATAATAACATGTGCTAGCAAAGTAGTAGAATGTCTCAAGTGGATATTTCAGGAATAGCATTGATGATGAATAAAGCAATATCAGCACCTCGTAAGCGCTCAGGCAACATGCTTCTTTTGACGATGATTTCCGGCTTGGTCATGGTAGGCACCATCTTCGTCATGTTCATTTTCCTTTTCCCACAAATGATGAAAGGAATGATGCAAAATTCCGCGGAAGCTTTGGCGTTAAAGACAGCGAAGACATTAAACGCTCAAGATCAAAGCGGCAGAATGAACAACATTATTGCTCGTTGTCGTGAATTGGTATTCACTTCTCGTGAAACATACAACCGCGTTAACTCACTCGGCTATAAACATCTTGAGCCTTTGTCCAGACAATTGCTTAACGAAGCACGTAACAACGCGCAAATGCTTGATGATCAACGTGAACTCTTGCTGCAATCAAATATCAAAAGCGCACTTAAAGAAGCTGAAACAGCCGAACTCAGCATTAAGGGACAAAAAGAATTCAGCTTACCAGGCATGACCGCACAAGCTCCTAAGTTGACCAATATGGATCTCGGCTATATCAAAGGTGTGCAATCCAATGTGGAAGTATCAGCCGGTAATCCTGCATTGATCCAGTATGACAAAGATCATGATTTCATTCAGGAATCAAGCAACCTCTATGTTTCAAACATTGATGCGCGCTTGCCTGATGCCGACTGCGATTTGCAGTTTAAGATGTTCCCGTTGCCTGCCCCTGTGCGTGGCAATGTGGCTCCGGCGCGTCTGACTGCACCGACAGTATTTGTAAGTTGCGGGCAGGTTATTAAAAACGGCAAGCCGAACAAAGTAAAAATTGAACAGTTGCCTTCAGCAGTCAAACTGGAATATGTGTCGCAGGTAGGCACCAAGGCGACAGTCACGCAAGGCGTAAAAATTGTTACTTGCGCTGCCGCCGATGGGGCAAGCGTTCAGCCTTAAGCTTCGCCCCGGCTCGTTTTGCCTTTGCGCAATGACGTGAATGTAACAAGCACAAATGCTGTTACAGGTGGTATCAGCATGATGGTGAACAGATGCAAAAGGCTTACAAAAGCCAGAGCCTGATCGCGATCGACGCCGCACAACATAACAAGCGCCTGACTAACTAGGAAGTGATAGCTGCCTACAGAGCCTGGCGTTGGTACAAGCATGCCGACTGAACCAACTGTAAATACAAGGAAAGAGTTGAGCATACTTACTTGATTGGTCAAACCAAAAGCCATGAGCATTAAATAGAAGCATGCCCAGTAAGTAAACCAAATAACGACAGAAAGAACCGCAATTTCCGGATAGGCGAGTGGATTCTTCAAGCAGCGTGTGCCTTGTTCAAAATCGCCTGTTAACTTGCTGGCTAATTCGACAAATTTTTCCGGAGCCTTGGCTTTTACAAAGCTCAAATTGAAAATTCGCTCGAGCAGCTTGCCTAAGTAAGGCAGACCAATTAGACCAAGCACGGTAACAACCGCCATGCCAACGCCGGCTGATTTGAGCCAGGGTAAGTTGCCGACAATATTCTCAGGTAAGTAGGCGAGGCTTACGGCCAGTAAGATGACCAGGGCGGCGACATCCAGAATGCGGTCAATCAGCATTGTGGGCAAAATGCCGGCCCAAGGCAATTGTTCACTGCGAGCCAGCGACACAATACGGGCAATTTCGCCGCCTCTTGGAATAATGATGTTAACGGCATAACCGACCATAAGTGCCAGGAAAATATTAAATAGACCAATTTTTCTGTCGGCTAAGGGTGCCAGTAAAATGCGCCAGCGCCACGCTCTCAGTAAATGACCGACAAGGGCAATTATAGTGATGGGCAAAAGGTAAATCGCTTGAATGCCCTGGATATAGTGCCACAACTGTTTCGGGTCGCTACCTGAAAAAGCTGCCCACAAAAGAATGAGGGCAAAGGCTATGCCGACTATTTGTTTGCCGAAGTTGTTTTTCTTCTCTTGCACCCCAAGAGTTTAGCATCAAAAAAAGCCCAAAAAACAATCAAACCTCTTGAATCTACTGCGCTGGCTTGGCAGAGATGGGAGGTTTGATTGACACTTTAGGGACTCATCGCAGATTAGTACAGAACTTACAGCTTGGCGGGCGGGCTAGCTATTTTGGCAAGTACGAGAGCCCCAAAATCACACGGAAGCGGAAAACCATGTTGTATTAAATTAAATAGAAGACCCTCCTATTTAGAACACCCCATGCAGACCATTTGGTCTTACATTAACGAGCTTAAAGACCAGTCGTGAAAATTGTGTGAACTGAGAAAGCTTCCGGCAAGATTTAAGGTTCTATTTTATAGCCCAGTCCGTGAACAGTAGAAATAGGCGAGGTTTTGCCCGGTTGATCAATCTTTTTGCGCAGGTTTTTGATGTGCGCGCGTACAGTATCCGTTGATGCCATGGCATCCGATTGCCAGACCCGGCTCAATAACGCTTCCCCGGAAAATATCTGGTTGGGATGGCGCATAAGGAATTCTAAAAGTGCAAATTCCTTGGGATTTAGGCTGATGAGCATATCGCCGACAAAGACTTGATGCATTTCTGCATCCAAGCTCAAGTCGCCTATCTTTAATGTCTTTGTGGATATTGCGCCTGCACGCCGCAAAAGCGCTCTTACGCGTGCGGACAATTCCTTTAAATCAAATGGCTTGGTGAGATAGTCATCGGCGCCTGAGTCTAGTCCGGCTTCCTTGTTTTCTATTGTGCTTTTTGCCGTCAAAAGCAAAATAGGTGTTGTGCCACCGCTGGTCCGGAATTTTTGGCACAACTCGACACCTGTGATTTTGGGCAGCATCCAATCGAGAATGACCAAATCGTATTGATTCAATTTCAATTTGACCGAGGCGTCTTCTCCGTCCTTGCTTATTTCAACGAGGTGATTTTCATGCTGAAGCCAGCGCGAAACAATGGTGGCAATGTCTGTATCATCTTCAACAATTAGAATCTTAGCCATTGGAGTCACTCTCGTCTTTCAATAATGATGTTACTTCATTGGAGGGACCTTTGAGCGCATGATGCAAAAGTCCCAAAACTAAAGAGCGGAATTCCTTGTCGGTGGCTTTGGCTTTGGTCAGAAAATAGGTCGGACCCAGGTGCAATTGGGCGCACTGTTCGCTTGTCAGGTTGCGTCCTGTGTACACGAGCATCGAGATATCTTTCAATTGAGGGGTGTTTTTGAAACTGTCGACAATCTCGAAACCTTCTCCGTCACCTAAGCCAATATCAAGGACCATCAATTGCGGTGTATGCAAATTAGCCTGCTTAATTGCTTCGGCAACAGACGATGCCACCGTGACATTGATGCCGTCATTGGATAACTCGGTTTGCATAACCGCCAAAAGCTCCAGATCATCATCGACCAACAAAACATTTGCTGATCTGTCTAGATTTAGCTTGTCGAGCCAATCGACGGCTGAATACGCAGTAGGAATGCGGAACCAGAAAGTTGATCCCTCGCCTTCGTTGGATGAAACGCCAATTGTGCCGCTATGTTTTTCAACTATCGTTTTGCAAATTGCCAGTCCCAGTCCGCTGCCCCCTTTTTCGCGGGCATCACCTGCCTGTACCTGATGGAAGCGTTCAAAAATAGCGTCGCGGGATGCTTTGGGAATGCCCCGTCCTGCGTCAGTTACGCCAACTTCGGTCCAACCTGGGGTTTCGCTTATTTCAATTTCCACAGTTGATCCCTCCGGCGAGAATTTGATTGCGTTGGATAAAAAATTGACTACGACTTGAATGAGCCGTTCTTGATCTGCAATAACAATGGCTGCTGAATCTTTCTGAGAGATGCGCACGTTTTGAGTCGCGGCTAGCGCCGCTACTGCTTCTGTCGCTGATGCAATGATGTTTTTCAAAGGCACTGGAGCAAAGTGCATATCCAATTTTCCCGACTCCAGTCTTTCCAGATCAAGGATGTCGTTAATCAAGCCAATAAGGCGCACGGCATTGCGCTCGGCAATAGCCAGCATCTCCAAGGCTTCATCGGGCATTTGTCCGACAGCGCCGGATGTAAGCATTGTCAGTGAGCCGCGAATGGATGTGAGCGGTGTGCGTAATTCGTGGCTGACGATAGAGACGAATTCCTTTTTCATTCGGTCCACTTCGCGTCTTTCTGAAATGTCGCGCACATTCGCTAAAAGCCTTGGCCCGCGTTCCGTTTCAATTTCCGTCATGGATAGCTCCAGTGGGAAAAGTGCGCCGTCGTGTCTTCGTGCCTTCAGCTCGTAGATATGACCTTCCGCTTTCATGCGCAGTCCGGCAATGAAGCTTTCCGGATCTTGCCCGGGCAGTACGGGAAATAGATGTAAGAGCGGCTCGCCGACTAATTCTTCTCGGCGGTAGCCGAAGGTTGCCTCGACAGCCTGGTTGGCCGATTCAATATGACCTTTTTCGTCGGTGATAATCACGCCGACAAGCATGCTTTCAATAATCGCCTTTTGCTTAGCTGCCGCTGCATTTAACTCACCGGCCATTTCATGGAAGACGGAATCAAGTTGTGATATTTCGTCAATTTGTTTAAGCGGTGGATTTAAAGGCTCGTCGCGCGCTAGGCGCTGGGTGTTATCCATCATGATTTGCAAGCGGGAAGTAATGCCTTTGACGAAGAAGATAAGCAAGAACAAGGCAATTAGGAAGTCGACAAACAGACCAATGTACAGAAATACCTTAAGCGATTGCCTTAAGTCGCTGCCTTTTTTCTGCCTGACTAGAGCTAGTTGTTCTTCTTCCTTGAGCAAGGCTCGCATCTTAGTGCGAAACTCGTCCATGATTGCTTTGCCGCTGCCGCGCTGGTAAAGATCTATCTGAATGGCCTCTTCAATGGCGCCTTGTTCAATCAAGAAATTCATTTCGTCCAAAAGGGCCAATTTTTGTTTGGCCAATGAATTCATTGCCGACGCCAGTAAATATTCTTTGGAATTGTCCACTACCAAATTTTGCAGATCCGTTCCTTGTTCGCGAATTTCTCTTTTGGCTGTATCAAATGGTTCGCGGAATGACGGATCGTTTGTCAGCAAGTAACCTCGAATGCCTGTCTCGCCATCGACCAACAGACCATGCAATTTATAGATGCCGGCAAGCACGGCTTTGCCTTTTATGGCTAGAGCATCGTCGTAATCTATTTGGTTTTTTAAACTGCTCAAGACAACAAGAAATGCCACCTGGAAAATTAGTGGCACGGCAACCAATATTAGTCCCTTTTGGGTGAGGGTTAAATGAAGGCGCATAGCGGAATTGGCTTTCTCTGTCCTTCGGCAATGTACCCAGGGACAATACTGCCTTATCGAAAGCGCATATTATCTGCTAGTCGGCTTTCCCTGCTGCCGATTGGACCGCGCCGGATAAGAGCGTGTACTTCGGTCCAAAGTAGTACTTGCGCATTTCTTTGTAGGCTTCGTCGTAACTGAACTTATCGTGAGTAACTCGCCAGATGCCGACAAGACATCCAGTGCGGTCGGAGCCGTGAGCGCAATGGAGGAAAACCGACCCGGCTTTGGGATTATCTTTGGCGTTTTCCACAGCGGAAATGAAGGTCTTAACTTGTGTTTCCGTCGGTGCTTGCGGACCCATAGGAATGCTTATGTAGGTAATCCCCAACTTTGAGGCGAGGCTTTCTTCCGGTATTTTCTTCTCACCGGGATTGCGTAAGTCGATAATGGTCTTAACGCCCATTTTGGACAATTGCTTGAGACCCTTGGCTGTCGGTTCGCCGCCGCGATAGAGATAAGGGTGAACTTGGTGGAAATTGGGCAAATTGCCCGCCTGGTCGTGATAGGTATGACCGTCGATTGTTATGGAATAAGACTTGAGGTCAAGAGGAGCGGCGTAAGCCGGCAGGCAGAAAATTGCGCAAAGCAGCAAAATGGTGAATAGGTTCATGGATACTTGGTTCTCGGTGATTTGTAGACTTGGATTATAGATTATTTATCTTTTTTAATGCGCAAATTTTGAACTTTTTGACCCCCTAAACCGTTTATATGGTGACCGCCAACTTCTCGGCTTGGAGATAGATGTGGAGTTAACAGACGAAGCACTATTAGAGAGTTTCCGGAAAACAGGTGACTCGGACAGTTTCACTACCCTGGTTAGGCGGTATCAGGACCGTCTATACAACTTGGCTTATCGAGTTTTAGCCAACCAAGAGGAAGCAGAAGAAGTGGTACAGGACACATTCTTGAGAATACACGAAGGAGCAAGTAATTTCCGCCAGAGCAAAGTCTTTGCCGGATGGCTATTTCGAATAGCGCACAATGCTTGTCTTGATATTTTGCGTGTGCGTCAAAAGGAAATTGCCAATATGTCTTTTGACCAAACCGCCACCATCTCCCCGGCTGAAGAATCACGCTCTGCTGTTTTGGGTCAATTAGCTGATAGCAAAGCCGGTCCGGAAGAACAATTTAGGTTGCGCGAGCAACATCAGGTTATTCAAGACTCCCTGAGTCAGTTGCCCGATGAGCAACGAGTAGTCATTGTCTTGCGTGACATTGAAGGACTTACTTACGATGACATTGCAGAAATTGTTGGTGCCAGTCAAGGTACTGTGCGCTCGCGCATTCATTACGGCCGCTTGAAGTTACGTGATCTTTTGCGCCCACATATTTTTTCTCCCGACTCCACCCCTGCTTCGAGGTAATTACATGGACAACATAAAATGCCGGGCAATTGAACCATTATTAGATGGCTATTTTGATAATGAACTGTCGCCGAACGAATTAGCTTCCGTGCAATCTCATCTTACTAATTGCGACGATTGCTCCGGCAAACTCGCTGAAATAGTTATGGTCAGCAAAGGTCTTTCATCAATGCCGAAAGTTAGTCTCGGCAAAGACCTTTCGCAGGCGATATTGCTTAAGGCACAGGCAAAGCCGCAAACTAAAGGACAAGTGCTGACTTTCAAGCGCATGGCGATTTGGGCAGCGGCAGCCTGTCTCATTCTTGGTTTGAGTTTCCAATTTTTGAACAAGCCTGCAGTTAAGGTGAGCAGTTTATCTGGAGTTGAACCGGCAAAAGTTGTGCCGACTCAGCCTGTAAAAGTAGCTCGCACACCGAGTGTGCGTAAGCTAATGCAACGCAAATTGGCGGCTGCTCCTCAGTCAAATGAGGTAGCGCCTAAACCAGAGGCTAAAATAAATCAACAACAAAAGCAAAAAACGCTAATTGCCGGTTCTGCACATGACGAAGTGCTGGCTTTTGACGACGGCTATCAGCCGAGTCTAATGGAAGGTATGGGTATGGCAACGGATGAGGATGGTCTCTATGCGCTCAAGATGTAAATCAATATTGTTTGTGGCATTTGCTGCTTTGTTGACTGTGCCACCAGTCTCGGCGCAACCCAATTCCGGGCCGCCTGATAATCAACCGAATTTTGATGGTGCCGATATGCCACCACCGCCGCCACGCGGACAGGGTCGAGAAAAGCAGCCGGGCTCGTGGAGTCAAAGGGAATTTGGACTTGGGCAAGAAAGTCCCAATGGGTTTTCTCGCGGTGGGGGATTTGAAGGTCCTTCAGGCAGACGCGGACAAATGATGCGCGGCCGCGGCGGCAGAATGGAAGATGGACCTAGAGGAGGCATGGGTGGTGGTATGGGCCCACTCGATTTGCGCCCGTTAAATCTTACCGAAGAACAAAAGCAAAAAATTCAAACAACGCGTCAGGCAACTGCTGAAAGCGTCAGACAAATACGGACTAACTTAAAAACAGTTCGTGGTGAATTAAAAGACATGATGTTTGATCCCAAAGCAAGTGATTCGCAAATTAGAAATAAGCGCCAAGAAGTCCGTGCTCTGCAAGACAAAATGGACGAACTTCTAGTAAATGACTTTCTCAAAATGCGCGGAGTCTTGACCAAAGAGCAGTTAGGCCACTTGCCGGAAGCTAAGCCACAACCCAGAAGCAGAGCCGGTTTCGGCGACGGTGGCGAAGGGTCCAATCCGCAAATGCAGAGACAGCGTCCACAGGGCGGTCCTGGTTATAGACCGGGATTGCAAAGGCAGGGCAGAGACCATTCCACTGAAATTTGAGTCTATTTCTTTTTACGTTCAGATGCCCAGTCAAGTAAGAAGTCCGGACTGTCACCGGAAGTAGCGCGTGGTTTTTCAGCTGGTTTTTCGGACTTCTCTTCAGCTGGTTCGGCAGTAACAGTTGATTTGCTCTTCTTCTTAATTTGAGCCTCAGTTTTTAAGTTAAATGCAGGCGAGCTGGTTCCTGGTGCCGGAGGCGGTGGCGCAAAGCCGCCGCCAAACATAGGCATAACAGGCGGAGGTGGTGGCACAAGTCCGTTGCGTCCCTTGGCTGGTTTTGTTCTAGCCGGTTTTGGTTCGGCAGGCGGTGGCAACTCTCTCATTACAGGTTGAGTAGTTGCTTTCGGTTTTGGTTTCGGCTTCGGCACAACAATTGGTTTCGGTCTTGGTTTTGCAATTGGCTTGACCGGCACAGGCAATGGTTTTACATAACCAACTGGCGCTGACGGCATTTTAAAAACGGCAGGTGTCGCAGGTGCAATTTGTTCCACTTTTGGTTCAACTGGAATAGGCCTACCTCGACCAAATTTATCGCGTGGAATGGATTTGCCGTTCATCACCTGATTCAGATACGAATATTGGTGGAACGACTGCATTGGTTGTCCTTGTTGTTGATAAAACATGGCCAGTGCCTGGCGAGCCGGTTGCGAACGAGGATTTTTCATCAGGGCTTTTTCAATTTCGCGTCGTGCCTGCAAATTCTTTTCATTGGTGCCTCGAAGCGTTAATAACTCAGCAAGCTTTAAATGCGCAGTAATGGAATTGTCGTTGAGCCGCGCGGCTTTGTTCAAAAAATTTTCGGCTCTATCAAATTGTTTTGCCGAATCGAGCGCAAGAATGCCCATATCCAAATACATGGCTCCCACTATTCTGGAGTTTTCGCCGTATTCGTTTTTAGCCAAATTACAGGCTGATTCATAGGAGTCGATTGCCCCGTCGATGTCGCCGTCCATCTGCTTAGCCAGGGCTTCTTTCTGGATAGCCTTAATGCTGTCCTCGACGTCTCCGGCAAGTGCGGGCGTCTGCCAGAGGGCAAAAGCCATGAGACAAGACATTAAGCCTGAAATACAGGGTCGATGGGACTTGAGGGACATAGATATTTCCTTGCAAGTATTTTCCATTCTAGCCTAGTTGTAATGTTGTAACACTCATTAAATCAATGATCTAAGCCTGGGGGTAGTTACTGGTAAAATCTCCTTGTTAACCCGGTATGGTTCAGTATGCGAAGACAACAGCGCCCACGCACCCGTAACTCACGTGATTCCAGAGATTCTCGCGATTCCAGAGAGTCTCGCTCGGACAATCGCGGCTATAATTCGTCCAGGACCCAGTCAGCCCGCATTCTTTTATCAGGCGGAATGGACATCAATACCAATCTTGGTGAAGGATTTGGTCATTATCGTGTCGAAGGCGAGTCTGATATTTTGCCGTTTGTTACATCGGCCAACATCGCTTGCGGAGCGCATGCCGGTGATCCGGCAATTATGGAAGCTGCCCTTGAGGAAGCTCGTTATTACGGGTTAGCCCTAGGAGCCCATATCGGTTATCCCGATTTGGCCGGCTTTGGTCGTCGCGAAATTCATTTGCCGGCAGCCGAGTTAAGAGCTTCGGTTCTCTATCAATTAGGTGCTTTGTCCGGTCTTGCCCGTACTTTTGGATTTGAAATAAGCCAGGTGCGTCCTCACGGTTTTATGTACCGCCAGATGTTCCACGACGTGCGCACAGCTACAACAGTTGCTCGTGCCATTGCTGAGTTTGATCGCTGGATAGTTTTAATCGGACCGGCTGGACATAACCTATTAGCTGCCGGAGAAAAAGCTGGTATCAGAGTTGCCGGCGAAGTCTGGGTGGACAGAGGCTATGACTCCAATGGCAATCTCTTAGCGCATAGCCATCCGCGCGCGATTATTCACGAGCCGCAAGACATCATCAAGCAAGCAACATCGCTCATTCGCAATAAGACATTGCAAGCTATTGACGGTTCAACCGTGCGCATTGATTTCCAGAGCATTCACTTGCACCCGGCTATTCCTAAGGCAAAAATGGTTGCTGAACAAATTCGCGCATTGATGCCGAATGCCAGCCCGTTGTCTGCCGAACCATATAATCCGGAAGACGATGAACATTCCCGCTTGAGCTGGGCCGAAGTCTAGAGACTAAGGAAGTCGCTTTTTCAGCGGCACAATTTCGTCGTACCAGCTTCCGTAATATTCCGGATACTCTTCGCCGGTCGTTGAAGTGACGGTCTTTTCCAATGCCTTGCGCACGGCTTTCTTGCCGCCGCGCTGGTAGCGTCTGAGCCATTCAAGTTCTTTGCTGTCCACTTTCACGCCTGCTTTCATCAATTCTTGAATGATGGATATCTCGTGAATAATGGCTGCCGCTTCTTCATCTAAACAGCGTTTGACGAACTCTTTTTTGCCTGTCTTGCCGGGGATTGGATCCGAGGTCGGCTTGACCAAGGCATGAACAAATTCATGGGCAATACTTATTAGCTTGTAATTGCGCGGGCACCAACGACCAATGTAAATGGTTTTTCTTTTGCGATCGTAATAGGCGCGACAAGGACCATCGACCAAGCGGATCTTCACTCCTTCGGCACGAATGCGTTCAATATCGCGCACCAAACTGGGCGATTTTTGAGCTGTCTCAACCAGCTTTTTTCCAAATTGTCGGCGCAGATTTTTCACTAACTAACTTCCAGTTTTGAGACTATGAATTGACCGACTCCGGTGTGAAGATATATTAATTCTATAATAAACTAGCGACGAACAAAAGGCTGTCAAGAGTCAAGCTGGAGTGGGTTTGGCTCGGAACCCAAGCGGTTGGCAAGTCTTGAGCCAGATTAATTTTTTGACAACCCCTGCATGAGTCGTTACGGAAACCCTATATTGGATACATAAGGGAAAACCCCAGCAAGCAATCGACCAAATTCACGGGCAGGACTAAGGCATGTCTGATATCCAAACCCTTAATCGGGTAGGTAGCCTAATGGCTAGGGTAAGGCGCGTCATTTCGGATGCGACTGACTTTGGCGATGGTTTAAACCAAGCTTTGGCTCAAGTTTGCCAGTCGATGTCCCTAAATGGGGCCACCCTCTTACAAATTGCCCCGGACAATAAGGCAACAATCCTGGCCGATTATTGGCTTAACGAAGGTCAAAGTTTTATCGGCCGATCGTTTGTTTTAGATAAGGAAGCCGAACTTTATCGGTTACTTTCGCAAGGGCAATGCCTACTTCTTAGTGAGATTCGCAGCGACCAAGGTTTTGCCGGTTTTTTAAAAACCCGGGCTAACCAAGTCGGTACTATCTATCCTCTCTTGAACAAGAATGAATTGACAGGGCTTCTTTGTTTGCACCAAAAGGAAGACGCAGAGTCGTGCGGAGAGATTAAGGCAGTCGCCCAAATAATTGCCGAAGAAATGCTTTTGCTTTTGAACCAGCAAAACTTGCCGCCGGCAGATGCTTCAAAACCTACCTACAGTGTCGATGAACTAACCAGGCAATTGAGCGATGAGCAAATGATGCGTCACATCATAAGCAAGCTGCACCTATCATTGGACAAGGATGTTGTTTTGCAAACCGCTGTTGATTGTTTGGGACGAGCGCTTTCCGCTACATTTTGCTTGGTTGTGCGAACGGATATGCCGGGTCACGCTCTTGTTACTCACGAGTATGCCGATGCTGCTTCCAGCCCACTTGGTCTTGGTAGAACTGAGCATCTGCCCCCCAATGTCGTTGCCTTCTTCAAGCAGCGCACAGCGGCAATCGGCAGCATGAGCGGTCAAATGCCCTTTGGTGAATTGGGACATCAAGATATGGAGTATGTGCGCAGCAACGACATCAAAACAATGCTGGGAACGCCCATCACCTTTCATGGTATCCATCATGGAGTTTTGCTTGTTTTAGATTGTCGACGCTCGAGAGCTTTTAGTGAGAGAGAAACTGTGGTTTTAGAAACAGTTGCGCAACAGGCAGCCATTGCCGTTAACCATGCCGACATGCTCGCTCAAGTAAAAGATCAACTCTACAAGATGAATGTGATTACAACACTCACCCAGCAGTTAACAACGGCTCTTGAATTGGTTGGTCAGGGCGGCAGACCGCACACTGACGATGGGGATAAGTTAGCTCCTGCCGTTAGACTTTCGCAAAGAGAAATGGAAGTCTTGCGTTTAATTGCTCAGGGCTTGACCAATCGGGAAATCGCTCAGAGGCTTTTCCTGACCGAATCTACTGTGGAGTTGCACGCTTCTCGTATCCGTAAGAAGTTGAAGCTGAAGAGCCGTACCGCACTTGTGAAATATGCTTGCGACAATCATCTTGTCTAAAGCTTGCTTAGAGTTTTTACTTCTATATATTGGGCAATAAGCTTGCTCGTCAGGAGTTCCGGCGGGCTATCCAAGGTAAGGCAACCCTGCCTGTTTAAGGTGGCCAGTGCCAGATCTCTTGCGCTAATTAAATCGAGCGCAGCAACACGCTTGTAAATCTGTTCTTCGGCTATTGTCTTTTCTTGTGCTAGATCGTCAATCTGTTTGTCGCGCAGTGTGACGCAAAAAGGCAAATGCCTTGGCTTTAAACTAGTTAGACTTTTAAGCAGAGCTTCAGAGGCTGTTGTATCGCTGACATCAGTCAAGACAACCAGCAGTGCTCGACCTTTCAATTGATTGGCAAAGTAGGTAAGCACGCTTGCATAATCCGGTTCGACGGGTTTGGCTTGCACATCGAATACTAATTCCAGCATTTCCTTAAGCTGTGTCTTGCCTCTTTTAGGAGGTAAATAGCAAATCGGTTTGTGCGTGAAAATGCCTATTCCCACCTGATCGCCGCGAGAAAGACCAGTCAGCGCTAAAGCCAGGGCGGAATTGAGCGCGTGATCAAAACGGGTAATCCCATTGAGATCCGAAACCATCGTGCGTCCGGCATCAACAAGGATGAGCATGTTTTGCTCGTGCTCTACATCATAATTGCGCACTACCGGATGATTGCGTCTGGCCGTTGCCTTCCAGTCGATAAAGCGACTGTCGTCTCCGACTTGATATTCTTTTAGGCTGGCAAATTCCGTGCCTGCACCACGCTTGCGTTTTTTGATTTCGCCTAATTCGCTTGATCTGCTTAGTTTTATCGCTAGTTCATTCAGCAACTTCAAATCATTGAAGACGCGCACATCTTCCTGGTTGTTGAAACTTATTTGCCGCCAGAATAATTTCAAGGCGCTCAGATAGCGCAAGTGAGTTTTATTGAATTGGTAATTGCCGCGTCTGAGAGGAGTGACATTGTAATGAAGGGTCAGTTTGTTGAGCGGAGGTACGGTTACCAGAAATTCTTCAGCATCGACTTCAAAGCCTAAAGGCACATCGTCCCTTATTCTGCACGCCAGCTCATCAGGACCCTGGTTGATTACGGTCAACGTGACTTCGTTTAACCGACCAATTGATAGTCTTTTGGCTACACCGCGCTTTGCAGTCAGGAATTTACTTTGACTTGTTAGAAACCAATCGGCCGTTAAAAGCAAAACAAGAAGCACATTTACCACAATGCCTATGACGGCAAATACAAAATGGAAGCAGCCGACTAAAAGCAGCAACGCTGCTAGTGAAAGAAGCAAATATAGACGGAATGCTGCGACCACTAAATTATCCTTATCGTGGTACTTTTACTTGATTGAGCAGATTCTCGACTACTTGGTGAATGGTAATTCCTTCCATCTCTGCCTCTGGTGTGAGTATAAGTCTGTGGCGCAGAATTGGTTGGGCGGTCATTTTGATTTCATCAGGAGTAACAAAGTCTTTGCCGGCAATTGCCGCTTGTGCTTTGGCTGCGGAGAGCCAGTTAATCGCCGCTCTGGGGCTGGCTCCCAAGTACAAATCAGAGATATGCCTTGTCTTGTCTATCAATTCCGACAAGTACGAAAAGATACTTTCTTCGACTTGCACTAGCTTTAGCTGTTCGCGGCATTCAAGGATTTCTTCTCTCGAGACAAGCGGTGCTAATTCCGGTGCGTGGCGGTTGTAGTCCCCGCTTTGCCATTTGCGCAAGATATTAGTCTCGGCCTCTTTGCCCGGATATGAGACGATAATCTTGAGCATGAAGCGATCTAATTGCGCCTCCGGCAAAGGATAGGTGCCTTCAAATTCAATTGGGTTTTGTGTGGCGATAACCATAAAAGGTTCCGGCAACGGATGTGTTTGCCCATCAAGAGTTACTTGATGCTCCTCCATTGCTTCTAAAAGAGCCGATTGTGTTTTTGGCGGCGTGCGGTTAATTTCATCAGCTAAAAGAAGTCCTGTAAATATCGGCCCTTTCTTTACATGGAAAGTGCGGCTGTTCAGGTCGTAAACACTTGTACCGATGATATCTGAAGGAAGCATGTCCGGAGTTAATTGCACGCGGGCAAAGTCAACGGAAATTAGTCTTGCCAGTGTCTTGGCCAATAGAGTCTTGGCGGTACCTGGCACGCCTTCCATGAGAACATGTCCTTCGGCCAACAGTGCAATGAGCAGTTGGTCGACAACTAACTCCTGCCCAATAATGACGTTGTTGAGGGCGTCTTTCAAACTCTGGCTAACAGTTGTCAGCTTAACTAATTGTTGTGTCATGGACATTTCCTTGTCGAGTTGTCTCTAGAGTTTCCTGTATCTTATCGCAATAGGCCGCTATTTCAGCCATCTCCTGGTTGGAGATATGTGTCTTATTGTCTGCTGTCTTGGAGGAGGCAAGTATCTTTATCAGTCTTGTCTTTTCCGCTTCGCCACTATCGCCTGATGTTTCCTTCAAGCCGTTGACATATAAAGCCGCCAATGTTTCATCATCGCCTGTTGATTGTCCAAGAGCCTTGGCCATCTTAAGTCGCAGGTTGTGGCTCAATACATCGGCAGCTAAGTGCGTGGCACGTGCTCGACGATATGAGTTGGCAATGCCGTTAACAAATTCCAGATTGGATATTTTTCGAGCATTTGCAAGTGTCAGCTTCTGTCCAAATCGTTGGGCAGAACTAGCTATCGCTATAACTAGAATCACGACAATTTGTAGAAACAAGATGCCGCTTACACCGCTTAAGACACTGGTTATAAGGCTGCGACTTTGTGTGAGCCCGTGGCAGCGCTCATCAAAGTAGACGGCTGAATTGTTTAGTCGCAGCCAATTAGCGATCAGCTGGAAATTGGCTCCGCTGTCTACAAGTCGAGAATTGGCTACTAGATTGGCTGTTGTACCGAGGAGGATATTGCCGTTGCCGTGTCTGAGTTCGACCATCAAGATATCTTTGTCGTTGCGCAGCACCGGCACTAAATGCCTGCCTGTATCAAACGATTGTAGATACGATACTTTGATGGGGCCGACAAACCGAGTTACCCTCAAGTTTGGTTCGGGCAGTGCCGACACATCAACTTGTGCTTTATTGGAATGCGTCCAAATATTGAATGTTCCAAGAACCTCTTTGCTGTAAGGGTTGGAGAATTGATCCAGATAGATAAGGCTATTTCCTTTGGAGACCCAGTCGAGAATGAGGTCTCTTTCAAATTTTTCCAGAGAGTGATTGGGACTAATAATTACTAGTTGACCCTTGATGCTTTTGAGATCTCTGTAGGGCAATTTCCAAAGGCTGGTATTGAGACCGGCAATTTTTGTCAGCTCGTAGATGGCGCTGGAACCACTTGCTTTTTTGTTCAACACGGAAGGATTGATTATTGTCTCCGGCACAAACCGTGACACCCTTTCCTTGAAATGCACGCTTACCATTGCCGCCGCGGAGCTGACAATGACAAAGATGGCGATTTGCCACCATATTTGATTGGTAATACTCTTACCTGCCATCAAGCTGCCTCCGCCGAATGATATCTTCCGCCTCGTTTTTCACTGCCGCGTGCAAACTGAGGCTGGATTTATAACTGGAAGCGGTCGCTTCATGATTGCCAAACCAAATAAGGTCGACAAGATTTGCCAACTCCTTAACCCTGCTATGGAGTTTGTTGTGTTTTACAATCTTGTATAAATATTCGTAGTTGCTCAAAGCCGGCACAAATTCGGCGATGTTCATTTCATCAAGGACAAGCAGTGTTGAGAGGAAAACGGCTCGACAAGCTGATCGATAATTTTTCTCCAATGCTAATTCATCGGCAATGTTGAGCCAGGAGTTAGAATCAAGTATCGGCTCCAAATTGGCATCAACCGGTATGCGCGAGGCAATTCTAACGGTGTTTTGCTGGACACTTTTAATGAGCACGATGACCATCAGAGAGATAGCGATAAATGCCACGACGAAAACAGCCAGCATCATATACATGCTCATCATGTTTTCGTGTGTTGGATAAGGTATTTTGATATGCAGCGAGTTAAGGAAATCAATTATGTAACGCAGTAAGCGCAGAAAAAGATCTTCGAAGTCATTGACGACTTTGGGTGCTTTAGGATAGAGATAGTCCTTGCTTAACTTAGCGATGTACACGCTTAAATCTTTAGGTTCCATGATTGTTTGTTTCCTCGGACGGAACCAATGCTTCCAGTCTTCTTCTTAAATCCAGTCCTTCTTTGCGATTTAGCAAATCCACATAGAAGGTGGCAAATGCAAAACTAAATAGCGGGCTTATAAGAAGTGTGATAAATGATTCCCAGACATGCCCGACAATCATCGTGTGAATGGGCATTTCCGAGGCGTTGCGACTGATGCCTAGTTTGTATGTGTCCCATAGACCTAAAAGCACTATAGGCATCGAGAGGGGATAAGTAATTACGGAAACTGTAAGAGCAAAGGCAAGCGAAAATCCCAGGCAACGCGGAATGTTGCTCAGCATAAGCTTCATGGCTCTATCAATACTGTCTTTAAACGACAACTTCTCGCAAGCAATAATACAAAGACCTAATAAGACGCCAAAGAAGATGGCGGAAAATGCAACACTTAGAAATCCAAAGCCAAGTAAAATTCCCGGAACTAGTTCATCGGAAGAGCGATAGTGTCTGTAGGTAAATACAAATGGAACGATCCAGCCAACTAACAGACCTACTGAAACGATGACTGTCAAAATCCACAAAGCAACAACTTGCCATTTTCTTTGCAGAACAGAAGCATAAGCTTCCTGCCAATCGGCGGAAAACCCCCCGGCCATGCGCATGAGCGATAATTGACGCAAAGTTAGTATCCACTTGGCAATCAGCCCGACAACCAACCCGGCAGACCCGATGAGGAAAAGCGATCCCATCCCGGCTAGAGACGTTGTCCACTCTGCCGGTTTGCTCAATGGCCATTGCATGGCGATGCTGCCGAGTGTGTTGACTATAGTCGGCACCAGTAAGACTTTGCAGGTAAAGCCGATATTTCGGCGCAAAGTTGTGAAAGCGGTACCAACAATGTCCCCGGGCGAAAGCTCCTGATTAATTGGTTTGATTATCAAGGCGCAAGAGTTGTGCAGGTATTACTGAATACCTATATGCCATGTTCGAAGAAGAGCTAAGCCTTTCTGTGGGAAAATACCTCCGTGGCAAGCATAAGAGAACCATTACCACAGCACTTTACAGCTTCGGCCGTTGTTGTCGAAGAAGGACACGTACTGCTTGTCCATCATCGCCGCATAGGGGCATGGTTGCCGCCAGGCGGTCATATTGATGAATTTGAATTGCCGCATGAAGCAGCCGTGCGCGAAGTCTTTGAAGAGACTGGAATTGCCGTCGAGATAATATCGGAAGCGATGCCTGAAACAGGCAGCAATGAAGCTTTTTTCCTGCCGAAACCTCTGTGTATACACAACGTCAAAGCCTTTGAAAAAGGCGAGCACGTGCATCACCTGGATCTTGCTTTTCTTTGCCGCACCGTCGAGCGCGGCACATTACCAGCCATTGTGGTGAGCGAAGAAGTGAAAAACGCCGCTTGGGTGAAGCTTGACGATATTCACCGGTTGGAATTGGCGAAAAACGTCAAAGAGGCTCTCAGCCTGGCTTTGGCGAGTCTTAAGGATGTGAGTTCGTTGTCGCTGGATTAATAAAATTCAGCCATACTAATAAAGAGTATTAAAGTAATGCTGGACTGGGAAAAACAGTAATTACCACGGCTTGCATTTTATGCAGATAAATTGAAAAGGAACTACTTATGACCAGCGCTCTTGCTACAAAGCTAACTGGAGTACGGGATCTCAAAAAGATTCTGGAAACCACAGTGAAAGAGCTTTCCGAAAGCTTCTCAGCCGATGCTTGCCAGATTGTGCTGACCAGCCCCCTTGATCGCAACATCACAACTGTCTGTGAATACAAAGTTACCGATAATGGCGAAGACACAAGTTGCCTGCGTTTGCCGATTGCGCTTCAAGGAAACGCTCAAGGCTATGTGGCGCTTTCCAGGCAGCAGTTGCTGACCGAAGACGATATAAACACCTTACGTGTGATTATGGCTGAATTAGCTGAGATAATTCGCCACTCGCAAATTACTGACGTTGTGCAACGCGATACTTTCCGCGATACGTTCCTAGTCGAAATAGGCAACGTGATGACCTATTCGCTGGGAATAGGCGACGCACTTTTCATGGTTGTGAACATTCTCGGTAAAGTTTTAAACGCTACGCGTTGTTTGTTCATTTGTACCGATGACTCACAAGCCGGTTGGCGCTGTTATGAATACAGCCAGCAAGGAACTTATCCAAGCTGTCGTGATTTTCGCTGGCCGACAACTGATTCGGCAATTGTTGCTCACACGCTTTTAGCCAAGTCTCCTTTATTGGTCTTTGAGGGACAAGAAAATTCCTATGTGACACCGATGCAGGAAGAGCTGCAATTCATCGGCGCCAGAAGTTATTTGGGCATTCCCTTGCGTCATGAAGGAAATACTCACGGCTGTGTCATTCTCCAACAGTGTGACTGGCGTCGCTCCTGGACGCGCCATGAAATAGACATGGTGCAGGCAGTTGCCGACAAAGTTGCAGAGGCTTTGGCTAAGTTGCCGGCAGAAAAACTTGCTCGCGAACCTATTATGCAATTGCATCAACGTGTCGTTGATAAACCGGAAGGACAAGACGAAAAAGAAGACATCCGGGCAATTAGACGGGCTTTGAAAGATGCTCTTGGTCAACAATCGATACCGCAAGCGCAGAAAACATCGGTGCCTTCTATAGGACAACAGGCTCCGGCAGCGCCAGCTCCGACTCAGCCAGCGCCGCCGCCTGAGCAACAAGTTGTGCCTACTGCCGCTGAGGCTGCTCCCGAACCTCCTGCTGCAGCGCCTCCTACCAAAGGACTGCAACCGGTAGAAAACGTGGCGCCGCCTTTGGCTGCCGACGCATCAGGAACTCCTGCTTATGAAATGCAGTCTGCCTGGGGTTCTGATGAAGCAGCTGTAGAAGAGCATGCACCTACAGCGGGTGCACACTCTATCGGTGATATTCTAGGTGGATCCGGCAAGTCTGGGATGCCGGCTGTAGATTTTGGCAGTGAAGCTCCGACACCTACGCCACCTGCACAGCCTGTATTTATTGAACCGACTTTAGAGGCAGAGGCGCCTCCGCCACCGCTGGTGGAAATAACTCCGGAAGAAATGTCGCAACCGGAAATGCCGCCGCCTCCTCCTCCTAAAGCTCAACCGACACCACCGCCGCCGCCTGCACCTGAGGCGCCAAGCGAAACTTTCCAGCCTGTGGCTGATGTCAGTCAAGCACCGCCTCCACCTCCACCACCTGCAGCGGAAGAAGACCATGAAAGCAAATGGGGCGCGGATTTGGATTCCATTCCAACACCATCATCGGGTCCTGCCAGTCACGGACTAGGTTCAGCGATGTTCGGTAAACCAAAAGGACCGACAGGGGCTGCGCAGGGAAGTTCCTTGCTGGCATCACTGCACAAGGACAAGAGCAAATTCCATCCAGACTCGCCGGAGTTTGTTGAAGGTCCGCCAATTCAGATAGATGAACAACAAGCTCAAGCAAAATTAGAAGAATTGTTGGCTTCCAAAAACCCAACATCGGATTACATATTTGCTACGCCTGGTCTTGATGTGCGCATGCTTGGCCGCATTGACGGCTGGATTACCCAGATTGAGCAAAAAGACAAATATAAGAATGGACACGCCCGTCAGGTTGCCGAATACGCTCAGGCAATTGCTAAACAGATGGGGCTGTCGCCTGCTGACATCGATCAAATTCGCTTAGCTGCTTTATTACACGATGTCGGCAAATTAGGCGCTCCGCAAGAAATTCTGCAAAAGCCCGATGATCAATTAAGTGATGAGGAATTGCTTTTGGTAATGCGCCACCCAATTGATGGCGCTGATCTGCTGGAGTCTTTCCCGGAATTGTCCAATCTTGGTCCAATTGTCAGAGCCCACCACGAAGAATTTGATGGTAATGGTTATCCGGGGCGCGATGGAGTTGGCTTGAAAGGGGACGAGATTCCTCTTGCTGCGCGCATCATTGCTGTCGCCGATAGCTATCACGCTATGACGTATGATCTTGTCTATCGACCGGGCCTTGCGCCAACACAAGCGCAAGAAGAATTGACCAAGGGCGCCAACAGTCTCTGGGATGCTCGCTGTGTCGAAGCCTTGATCTTGTCCGTGATGCAACAATTGGTGCCGGCGAAGTTCTAACTTGCCTTGCGCATAGCTGCTGCCCGTTTGGCACCGACTGTTTCGGATCTCTTGCTGGCTTTGGTGCTGATCAGAGTCTGAATACTCTTCTTCATCAATTTGAGTTTTTCAACTTTCATTGCTTCAGCAAGTGCTTCAAGATCTCTGCCTGTGTCTTTCAATTCAGCTAGCAAGCCATTCATGGATTCTTCTTCTTTGATGTGGTGTTTTACCATTTCAAAGAGAACTTTGGCTTTGGCATCCATTCCTTCCGGTTTCGCTAAACTAATCAATTCGTCGATTACAACCTTTACCAGGTGGTGTTCTTCATAGGCTTCCAGTGTCTTTTCAATGTCTTTCTTTTCAAGCAAGGGGTAAATCAGTTTTTCTTCGATAGCCGAGTTAACAGCCAGCTCAGTCATGATCTCATTTAGGATCTTCTTCTTCTCAGCTCTTTTCTCGCATTTCTCAAAATCTTTGAACAACCCTTTTACCTTTTTGTGGTCTGCTTTCAACATTTCGATCGCATCCTTCGGCTCTTTCTCTGCTGAGCCAAATAATGCTTCACGAATACTGTCGCCGAATGTTTGTTCTTTTTGTTCTTTCATCATTCATCCCTCGCTAACCCTATCCAATAAATCTGATTAGATTCAGCGGCACAGATGGGATATAAAAATGAATGGTTCCCTTTGTTTAATTTTTATTGCTCATTTCAATCGCCGAGGAACCTTTATATCGCCTGTTTCATCTGGCCAATGCAGCGCAAACTAGAGGTTTGAAAATGAAAGCATTAACTTGGCATGGACGAAAGGACGTGCGTGTCGCTGAGGTGCCGGATCCGGAAATCATGCATCCTGGAGATGCCATAGTCGAAGTGACGGCTTCAGCCATTTGCGGCTCGGATTTGCATATCTATCATGGCTTTGTCTCTCATATGAAAAAAGGAGATGTATTAGGCCATGAATTTGCCGGACGGGTAATTGCTGTGGGTTCCGACGTGAAGAAGGTAAAAGTTGGCGATAGAGTAGTCGTGTCCTTTACTATTTCTTGTGGACAGTGCAGCTTCTGCCAGAAGCAACAGTTTGCTCTTTGTAGCACTTCAAATCCAAAAGGCAAAAAGCTCATAGACATGATCGGCTATCAAACAGCCGGACTTTACGGCTACTCGCATCTCTACGGAGGATTTTCCGGCGGACAAGCAGAATTCGTGCGCGTTCCGTTTGCCGATGTCGGTGCGCTAGTTCTCCCTAAGGACATAAGCGAAGAGAAAGCATTATTCTTGTCCGACATTTTTCCCACAGGCTACATGGCAGCTGAGAATTGCAATATTCAACCCGGACAAACAGTCGCTGTTTGGGGATTAGGACCTGTTGGACAATTCGCTGTACGCTCGGCTTTCATGTTTGGCGCCAAGCGAGTAATCGGCATAGACAGATTTCCTGAGCGGATTGCTTTAGCGCAAGAAGCCGGTGCCATTTGTGTTGATTACAGCAGGCACAGCGACTTGAGTGAGTTGAAAGACATAACAGACGGCAATGGACCTGACGCTTGTATTGATGCTGTCGGCATGGAAGCGCATGGCGAATCCCTCGATGCATTCGTCGATGAAATCTTGCAATTCAGTCGCATTGAAACAGATAGATCTCATGCCTTGCGTCAAGCAATTCGTGGTTGTCGTCCCGGTGGCACACTTTCGATTGCCGGAGTGTACGTCGGTATACTAGACAACTTCCCATTGGGAATAGCCTTTGCTAAAGGTCTGAATTTTAAGATGGGACAAACGCACGTACAAAAGTACATGCCAGCACTTCTCGAGCGTATTCAAAATGGCGATATTGATCCAGGGTTTATCATCTCGCACAGAATCACGCTTGATGAAGTGCCGGATGCATACAGCGAATTTGCCAGAAAGAAAAACGGCTGCATCAAATACGTAATAAGTCCAAAGGCATCTTCAGCAGTAATTGCCGCCGCCGCTTGATGCAAACGCTCATTTCCGGGGCGCATACGCTCCGAATCCCCGTAGGGGCGCATACCCCCAATCTCCGTAGGGGCGCATTGCATGCGCCCTTAGTTATTGAGCGCCTTCAATTGATCGTTCTGCTGCAACTTCTTAATTGCTCGAAACTCAATTTGTCGAGCACGTTCGCGACTCATGTTGAGTACTTGGCCGCAGCGTTCAAGTGTTGCCGGTACGCCGTTATTCAAACCAAAACGCAAGGAGACAACTGCTCTTTCGTTTTCGTTTAATTTCGCTAGCGCATCGCGAACACCATCAGCTAGAAGTCCATTGGAAGCACTTTCTTCAGGAGTCAAGGAATTTTCGTCTTCCAGAAATTCCGAAAACGACTTCTCCATGTCATCGCCTATGGGGGCATCGAGAGAAACAAGGTGCTTCTCAGCCCTCAGACATTCAATTACTTTGCTCTTGGGCACTTTCATGTTGCGAGCAATTTCATCAATTGTCGGAGTTCTATCAAGCGTTCTCAAAAGTTGGCTTATTGCTTTGCGCAATTTTTGCAAGTTTTCATTCATGTGCACCGGCACGCGAACTGCACGAGATTTGTCGGCAATAGCGCGCGTAATGGCCTGGCGTATCCACCAGGTGGCATAAGTGGAAAACTTAAATCCTCTTTCCGGATCGTATTTTTCTACTGCACGCATCAATCCGAAACTGCCTTCTTGAATTAAATCAAGAAAGCTCAGTCCGCGATTGCGATAACGCTTGGCGATGCTCACAACTAAACGCAAATTACTGTTGATGAGCTTTTGTCGAGCAGCTTTGTCGCCTTCTTGTATCTTGCGACCAAGTTCGATTTCTTCAACGCCTGTCAAAAGCTTGTATCTGCCGATTTCATGCAGATATGCAACAGTCGAATCCTGGTTTGCGCGATTTTTCTCCGCCTCCAGGTCTTCAGCTTCCACCGCAAAATCTTCTTCATCGTCCGACAGCAGGTAGCCGTTGAGAGCTATTGCCGTGTCAAATTCCGGCAAATTCTTTTCTTCAACGTAGTTTGTTTTGTGTTTTTCTTCTTGTCTTAATGTTGTGTTCATAATTGTGTTGTCCCTCAAGGACAAAATTTGGCGCGTCCTACAAGACGCACCGGGGTTATTTATACATACGTATGTTCAACATAACAGATCCGCCAGAACCGCGCTTGGTCTGGCGACTTGAATTAATCAGAGGGCTCAAACAAAAAGAGCTGCCCGGAGGCACCTCTTTTTGTTTTTAGAGTGTCGGCGCGCTTCTTATGTACCGATTAGATCAGATACATCAACTCCGCGCAGGGACAAGCTTATCTTGTGGTCTTTTGGAGCGAATTTTTTGATAATCGCTTTGATTTCTTGACCAACATGGACAACTTCTTCCGGCTTGATGTTTGGTTGCTCGGACATTTCTGTCGTTGGCAACAAGGCATCTACACCTGGGTAGATTTGCACGAAGGCACCGAAGGCTTGGATCTTGCGAACCTTACCATTGATGACTTGGCCATCTTGGAACTTGTCTTCGATTTCTTTCCATGGATCAGCTTGCATTTGTTTCAATGAAAGACTGATGTGACCTTTTTCGCGGTCTACTTTCAGAACCTTGGTGGTGACGACATCGCCAACTTTGAGGACATCTGAAGGATGTGAGACGCGCTCCCAGGAGATTTCGGAAATTGGAAGTAGTCCGTCGATACCGCCCAAGTCGATGAAAGCACCGAAATCGGCAATGCGGACAACTTCGCCGGAGACAACTTGACCGGATTCCAGTGTTGCCAGAATCTTCTCGCGTTGTACGGCTTTTTCTTCTTGCACAGCCATTCTTTGCGACAAGATGAGCTTGTTGCGCTTAATGTCTGTTTCCAAAATCTTCATTGGGATTTCCATACCAATGAGTTCTTCAGGAGTTGTTCCTTTAACACGCAATTGCGATGCTGGAACGAAACCACGTAGACCGTATACATCTACTACTACGCCACCTTTGACGACGGCGGAAATTTTGGCACGTATTGTTTGGTCTTTGCGCTTCTGGTCTTCCAATTGGACCCAGCCGCGGGCTTGAGCTACACGCTTCAAGGAAAGGGTCAATTGACCGTTTTCGTTTTCTTCGCGCAGGATGTAGAACTCCAGACGATCGCCGATTTTGACCACATCTTCGATGGATCCTACTGGGATGTTCGATAGCTCCTTGAAGGGAACGAACCCTTCTGATTTGCTGCCGACATCTACTAGAACACCGTCTCTTTCGATGCGAACGACGTCGCCGGTGATGATGTCACCTTGACCAAACTTATAGTTGAAGCTTTCTCCTAAGAGAAGTTCGAACTCGGACTTTGGGCTGCCCTCTGATTGTTGTGCTGACACTGGAATATGGTTTCTCCTTGATTCAAATTTACCTCTGCTAGTGGCAGCGAATCTGTCGGAGACAGAATCCCGACCCGGCCAATCTCCTGAAACCTGCAGGAAACCAACCTAGCTTAGGCAGGCTGTAAGTATACAATGCCCATGCCACTTTCCGGGAATGAGAGGCGGCTCAAAAAGCCCTTAGATTGGACGGTTTGCGGGCCGGCCTGGCTTTGTGGCTTGACACGGGCTTGTGCCGAAAAGATGGGCTGG
>JAKFVJ010000501.1 GCA_021732245.1 Candidatus Obscuribacterales bacterium
AAACATTAGAGACTCCGCTAGCCATGCACATGGGAAATACCCCACTAAATATCTTTCTATTACTAAATAGAACTTCGTAAGTTTAAGTAACACATTCCTCAGTTCAATCAGATTTTTAATTAGGCGAAACCAAACCTAGACACTACCAGATAAGCATTTCCATTCGGCGCAGACCGAGGAAGTGCCGACTACTTTTGAGCTGAGTTCATTACCAAGGAGACTATCTATGACAAATTCGAATGACAAGAAAATCAAGCGACTGCGCCAATTCCATAGCGATTACAAAGAACAAATCGAAAAGTACAACGTAGCCAACGTAGCCGCAGCATCGGACTATGCAAATGGCTCAGGCACCTGGATCTTGTTCCGTGATCCCACAGATCTGGAAAGAGCTAAACAGGACAACCCATTTCCAGCTCAGATTTACGGCTATGTATATCTTGAGCTAGTCATCCCCTATCCAGAACTTGCTATCTTCCTTTGGACAGATCGCTGGCCTGCCCCAGGCGCAACCGAATAAAGTAAGTACAGTTAACAAACCCATGCACCCAGCTATTGAGGACAGCCAACCTGCGGGTTGATTGTCCTCAGTCAGCGCGTGCATTGTGATTCACACTTTTCAATTGGAGAACATAACATGGATACAACGAATGTTTTGCTTTGTGCCTTTATTGCTGCGGCCTTTTGGCTCTGTTTTTTAGGTCCCAAGCCTAAGGTCAAATCGGAGTGCCAAAGGGACAAGAATACAGGAGAGCTTAAGACAGAAACAGAAGAACAAACCACATCTGGACCTGCAAGCGTACCAAACAAATTCAAACTGAAACCTCGGGAAGGAACACGTCTGGAAGACGTACCAGGTTTACCACCTGCATTTGTGGAAGAGATGAAATCTACAGGTCGCACTACTGTTGAGGATGTATGGTGTACTATGCATGCCGTTCCAGATGCATTCAAGCGACAGATCTGCCCAGAACATCAGATGGACGCCATGGAACTTGAAAAAACCTTGCGAGCCTATGTCCCTCAGTCGTTACAGGATCGCCAGTTCGCAATAACTGGTGAGGAGTGGGCTTCCGATGGTCCAGAAAAGCCAGATGAAATTGGCTATAACGAAGCGACATTTCCCGCGACTGGAAACATTTACATCAACGTAGATGGTAAACTCCCGGACTCAGTGACCGTATCTACTGGTCGCTATCTTGTCTTTGTGCGCTCCTCCGGACTTTGCGGTGGACAGCGCATAAAAAAGGGACCAACTGTACCTGCTAAGGATTTTCTGCGGGTGCTTTTGCCTATAGAAAACGAGAGAGTTGCTGTCACATTGCCTGACCAGCCTGAGAATACTGACCTTGTCGAAGTATTCCTGTTCAAGGCCGCACCCGGTTCATTTGGCGAAATTGAGATTCAGTTCGCACCAATGAACCCAATGTGTGATCCATACCCGCCCGAAAAAGTTCCATATTTCATCGACTAATAGCTCAGGTCCCTGATACTGCGCATTATGTTGCACCAGTGGCGAGAGTCCGCTACTGGTGCAGCTTGCGTGTTGCCCATTCATTCCCCTATCTGCACTAACTTGCGGTGGGGCCGGTGAAAGTCTGGTGCTGTACATGAACACTGAGAAGGAGATTAACACACATGTGGAAACTACTTGATCTTATAGACGTGCTATTTACCTGGTGCGGGTGCCGACATTTTCTTGGGGAATCGTGGCGCGAAACTGTGCTTGAATGTAGACGTACGAAGGGTGAGGACGCGCTTAGCGATGCTCAGAAGCTTGTTCGAAAACTCTTTACTAAGAAAAAGGCTGAGGAAATGGAAGCCCTCCTGAGGCGATACTCTGCCAGAGAGGCACGGAATGACTAACAGACTGAAAGCAAGGAACAGGTTTGACCTGTACCCCTAGAAGGCATCGCGATGTGACCATCGCCCAATACTAATAAGCCTTGCACCTAGCTATTGAGAACAAATAACTTGCGGGTTGGTTGTTCTCAGCCAGTGCGTGCAGCGTCATTCACACACCAATTGGAGAACATAAGTTATGAAAAAGATAGCTAATATGACCAAACGAAAACTCATTCGCTTACTGAAACAAAGATGTCCCGAATCTCTGAACGAGGATACTAAGCGGGTAATTAAATCAGACTATGAGCAACTTAAACGTACCAACCGTTTCAAAATGGAAGTGTTTGAAACAGAGTCCGTCGATGGTGTCAATGAAGTCTATGATTTCATAGTCAGCAAAGATGGGCTTCCAGTCATACAAACTTTGCGGGATGCCCTACGCAGCACAACGGTGTCTGCAACACCGGTATTCATAACACCCAACAAGTTTTATGTTGGCATACCGTTCCTCATAATCGTAAAGTCTGAAGCTTTCTAGGGCGCAAGCATGATGGTTTATTTTGTCTGTGAGCTGCCATAGGAGGCAGCTCACAGACGCTTGGTCAGCCTGATGTTCACCACACAGGAGAGAGAGCACAACAATTAGGAAAGCACCTTGTCTCACACGTCTCAACCGGAGGAAAGCGCAAATGGACCATATTAAGAAACTGGACCGTGCCAGGAAGTTACGTAGCCTTGATGATATTGAGCAATCGAGGGATCAATATCCAGCGCTTGCCGCTGCCAAGCCAGGGGAGTTCGAACAATTGCTGAAAGAACTTCGAGCTAATATCGAGAGCGAGCCCGAGGACTTGAACACACAGAATGAGTTGCTATTCAAGTTGACTACACTTCTCGGTATCTGGGAGAAGCACAAGTACTAAGCACCCAGCTATTGAGGACAGCCAACCTGCGGGTTGATTGTCCTCAGTCAGCGCGTGCATACAAATAAAGCACTGAGGCAACACCTAAGGAGGGAAAGAACGATGACAAAGTATCTACAGGTATTACTGGTTTCCATATTTTTGTTATGGACAGTAACTCTTGGGACGTCAGTCGCATATGCGGACGGAGAGAGAATTACAGGAACCATCAATCGGATCAACAAGAATGTCAATGGCCCCTTTGGAAGGTTGTACGAACTTGACTTTATCCTGGTCGGCGATAACCGCATGTTTGCTACGAGACAGTACGCAAACTGGGAAAAGAATTTCATGGTATTTGCGCAGCATGGTGATCGCGTGACGTTTGAAGTGGGTTACACATCCGCTGACGGCACAGTCGTTGTGCGGAATTTCGAATACGCGCCGGTAGCCCCGCCTGTCCAAAACGTGCCAGTGAAGCCCGCCGCCGAGCAGAAAAAGGCATTACCGGCAAAACGTAAAGCCGTTGGAAATAACACAACAATTGGAGAACGCAACTATGAGCAAATCCAAAAACGATGACCGCAGATCATTCATCGTGCTTTTCAATAGAGAGCTGCCTGTCAATAGACGGAAGGAGATTGCGCGTGCAATCGCCAAGCTCCCGAAAGTGCAGAACGTGGACTTGAGTGATGCGAAGCGCGTCGCACGCCTCAAGGTCACTGTGAGCGATGGACGCTCGCAGCGAAGGTTAATGCGCGAAGTAAAACAAATGCATGGTGTCTATGAGACCGAGCAGATCACGTACATGCACACGCAGTAGATGCCACGACCTTGGCCTTGTTGCTGAGCTTTGGAACAGACAGGCTAGGGGTCTGTCTGTTCCAAGATGCTTGCTGATGCCCCGCTGTATGAGCGACTGCCATCAGCAGGCAGCCGTGCATGCTTTTTTGAATACCAATCACCACGACTATTCGTCGGACAAAGTTGTGACTGACGGCGGCCTCAATAACTCTCGTTTGCTGAGGAATATGTCCGTAGGGAATTTACCTTCTAGCACCGCAGCTAAGGAGAGGCAGCCAATTGGATTTCGATACAAATCAATAAATATAGAGGATGATCTTATGGACTTGAAACTATTCTGCATCAACCCACCCTCTGTCGGTGGTGATTTTTTGGAAGAAGCCACTCGTAGACTTTACGCGCGCATAGGCGCAATCATTACCGACAGCGATCTTGCCCCTAATGTATTGCCGAACTCCTTAAATGTGTCGACAGAAGCATGCTTGATCTTCATTGTTTGTACCGAAGACGCGATGAAGACAATCCGCGAACGACTCCAGGGCTTTGGCTCACTCGGCGATATCCGGGCAAGAGTCATAAACGACTCGCTGACCGCTGAAGACTTCAGTCTGTACTCTGCACAGACTCCCAAGCCCGTTGAGTCAAACACGCCGGATCCCTCGGACCGTTTCCATTTCATCCCAATGCCTCCGCGCCCGCCGCACATACTAGGACGCAACGAAGGTCGTTGCATCTGCGGCACTGTGTCCTATTTGGAGAGCCCTGCAACAGAATGCAAGACCTGCAAAAGACTTCTCCTGCCCAGAGGCGTCACTCAAACAGCAAGACCTAATGGCGACGAGCGAGAATATGTCTTTTTCAAATCCGACGGTTCAATCTTGGGCACCGACAAATTCGAACCAGGACAAAAGAGGCATCCTTGGTTTGGATGAATCATATGCAACAAAACACAGTTAGACCCACGCAAAAAATCTAAGGACGCAAACAATGACCAAGCTCAACTCCATAACACTAGAAAAAATTCCTTCACGATTTCGAGTCAGAGAAGCCATACCGCAGCCAAATTCAGAGCAACTCAAACAGACAATCCTTGCGCTTTCTGATCGCGTCACGCGTTTGTTGCCAATTGAGCAATTTGAAAAGGAAAAGCTGCTCAGGCAGCTGCAACCTCTAAAACGAGAGTTGGCAGATGCCACCGCGGACCGCATAGACTTAGGCTTTTTAAAAGCACAGCGCCGCCAAAAATCCTTTCAAATTGACAGCAAGTCCCATAGCAAACCGGTCAATTGCCTCGTGCCTAAATTTGCCCTGTTCACACCGGGCAGTGCAATCTGTTCTTTCTCAGCTGAAGTGACCCATGACAGGTGGCGCAGCCGGCCGCCATCAGTTGTCACCGCAGATGGAACCCTAGGCCGCCTCTTTGGGCTGTGGGATAACATGCCAGAACCATATTTTGGAAAGGAGTGGTGGAGACAGGAAGATGGCAGAAAGCTGTGGCAACAGGTTGATGAACGAAGTTCTCGGCAATGGGAATACGCTACTTCTCAGATAGTCGACTTTCTGAAAACAAGCGACCGCACAGCAACAAGCCTCTTCCGAATGCTCGAATATGCCTGGAGGTTTTCGCACTTCAGTACATCATTCCAATTTACCGTCTCGACCGCCTTCACGGGCGGACTTCCCGACGACATCCGAGAGCAGATTCCTGTTTGGCAACAGCTATACGATGAAGTGTTAATTTGTCGCGAAGCAGCTGATTGGACTGCTAACGTCGAAGTACAACCCATCAGCGCCAATATAGACCCTCTTGTCATTGGAAGAATCGATGGTGACTACTGGCTGACCGCTAAATTCGACACGACCAACGCCGAAGAGTGGGTAAGCAACGAATGGACTTTGCGCCGTAGCTAATCTAACCAACCAAAAGCTCAGATGCTTGCTGATGCCCCGCTTGTATGAGCGACTTCCATCAGCAGGCACCTGCGCATTTTGTTTCCTGTCAAAACTTTAAGCTCGAAGAAAGTCGGTTCAGAAAAACTGGCTGGACCTCGTTCTCAGTAACGAAACACTTTAGGAGAAAATCTATGATTACTACCGAGATTTTAGCGGCGATTTTAGCTGCATTGTTAGCACTTAGCATATTTTGGAACAACGAGTTCGAAGACTTTCGACAAAAGGTTTTGTGGACTACTACTACTGGCGTTCTTGGTTTGGCGGTCACCTGCCTCACAGGAGCAGTGACTGGTGCCAACTGGAGTACGGCCGAGTCATTTTGCTTTCTCGTAGCATTCATTGCTGCCGGCATGCTTGCTCCAGGAAAGAAACGTCACTAAAAATTCGTGCATGGGCAGGACTCAGTCCTTGTCCATGCTTCTACCACGTATCAATTTATTAGGAGACCCAAAAATATGACAACAGAATCAGACAAATCGAAGAAAAAGCGATTGACTCTAGAATACTCTGAACCCACTTCCACTCGTTTGATTGAACTGCAGACCGAGCTTGAGCTGAACTCCCCTGTAGAGGTCCTTAGAATTGCATTGAAGCTTCTGAGCTTTTTGCTCAGACAAACGAACGACGGATGGGAAATCATCCTTCGCAAGGATGGTCATGAGAAGTGTGTGACCCCGGGCACTGTACCGGAACTCGTCAACGAACAAGGGAGAGAACACGAAAGCCGTGCGGAATAGATACACAACTGCAATGCTTATCATGCGCCGAGGTTCGTTGTTAAACAAGCGTATGAGGGATACTTTTACGATTGTTCGCCAGAAGAAGATCTTCGAAGCAACGTGGTGCTCTACGAGTATCTAATTTATGGCATTCCTGGCAATAGTTTTGCCGGACTCACCATTAAAGATACGGTCACCGCAAAAGAGTACGAAATAATCGTCGGACTTGGCGCCGGTCGTCCACCAGGAGCAACATAGTCCACGTAAACAACTATGCACTTAGCTATTGAGAACAAATAACTCCCGCATTTAGACGTGATTACAAGTTTAGTTGTATCCAAATCTCATGAGGCTTTAACCGTGGAAAATAACGTTAGCGGTATTGAACTGTTTGAACTAACAGCAGAAGAAAAATCTGCACTTAAGCAGGCATTTCAGACAGTGGTTGCTGAAGCTGCCGCTGCACAGCAAGAATACGATCAAGTTGCAGAACCACTCGAAAGTGAAGCCAAAGAGAAGAAGCGGAAGCTCTGGGAAGAATTTAGAGCGGCTAAGCAGCTGTTGGATGAAGTGCAGACGCCGAGTCAGCGACATCAACTAGCTGTGAAGCCGCTCGAGGATAAGATTCACTCGGTCACCGGCTCCTTAAACGCTCAAATTCAGGAGCTTATGCAATCGATTGATAATCAGTTGCCGGCACCGCTTTTTGACGGCTTAAATGGCGAGGGTATTCATTACGATGAAGCCGAAGAGCAGGACTTAGGCGCAATGGTTGGACCGGTGGAAATTGCCGAGTACAACATTGAAAGACGCTTGGTGCCTTTGATGTCTGACGCGGATTGGGAGACTCAGGAAGCTTTGAATAAGCCAGAGCGTGATCTCTCGGACAAGCGCCAGCATGCTGACTACGAAATCGACTGTCAGTTGGGAGCTGCGCTCAGGCCGCATAGAGCAAAGCTGACAGCTAGACTTGCGGCAGCTAAGTCCGTCTATGACAAAACGGTGCAGGACTTAGTGGAAGTCGTCATGCTCCGGGCTGGACTTGATGTAACCGATATTCAGCTCGACCGCGAAATTGGAGCGGATGACGACGAATAGTCGGTACTGCCAAGACACAGGCAAGACTTTGAGTCTTGCCTGTGTCTTTACTGGTAAATCCAAATAAGGACACCATTTTTCGGCTTCCTGGGCATGTCTAATTCTTAGTTGAAAGTGTCTGTCATCAGGTGGGCATGCGGACATGCTAGCACAAGAAAAAGGGAGTGAACCAACTCCCTTTTTGCACTTTAAGACCTTTAAGGCACAGTAGTTTTGGGTTTTAGGCAAAGCAATGCAGAACATCTAATTTGCTGAGATGCTCTTGCATTACTTTGCTTGTATTGCTGGACTAGTTGGCTATCAACTATGTCTGGTACAAGCTCTTCTATTTTTTGTATTTTGTACTGCTGCTGTGATTTGAAGACAGGGCATTCACAAATTGCTAATTCAATTATCAATGTGTAAAACCTGCTTCTGTGCATCACTAGATTTCCCGGTCTACCATTTTGGGGGAAGTCCACTCTACTGCACTGGAAAGTTTGGCGACTGGGACGAAAGTTACCGAGAGACCCTTTATTGTGCGCTCGATCTTTCGGTCAATGTTTTGACAAACCACCAAGTTTTTCCCCTCGCTGTAGTGCCCTCTAAATGCCATCAAGTTCTTCGGATCGAATTTGTCATACGACCATTTGCACTCTATGGCAAAGGCAACTTTTCCTCCTTTGGTGAGGACAAAATCAATCTCATGACCGCGTTTGTCACGCCAGTAGTTCAGTTTCATGAGCATAGGCAACGATTGCAGCTCGTTGAGCACAAAATGTTCAAAGAGATCACCAAGATACTCAGGGCGAGCTTCAGTCCAGTCGCGATAGTGCGCGACAAAGCCGGTGTCGAACATATAGGCCTTAGGCGCGGAAATAATCTCATAACCTTTGCGCGATGAAAATGGCTTGATCACATAGGCAACATGGCATGCTTCCAGGACGCTCAAGTATGTTGACACGGTAGTGCGGCTGATTTCACAATTCTCGGCAAATCGACTTGCCTCGAAGATGCCACCACTGTCAAGCATCAACAGCTCGAAAAATTTCTTGAATGATTGTCTCTTTTCCAGGCGAAATAATTCTTGTATGTCTCTGGACCAAAAGGCATCCAGCCACTCATGATAGTCGTGCAGCGGCGCGTCTTCGGCTAGGAAAAATGGCGGAAGACCGCCTCTCATGAGCCGGTGGACAAGATTCGAGTTTTGGAAATCCGTCAAATCGGCGCAATTCATTGGTGTGAGTCTTAGCTCGTACTTGCGTCCTGCGAGCGTATCTTTAAATTTGCTGGAAGCTGCCAAAGTTGAAGAGCCGGTAGCCAAAATCCTTGTTCCGGGGAAATGGTCGTGAGCTATTTTTAGAAGCTGCGCCGGATTGTCGATGTGGTGTATCTCGTCGAGGACAATGCGCCGGTCCTTGAAATTGGCCAAAAATGCTTCAGGATCTTCAAGAAGGCGCCGAGTCTTCGGCAGCTCACAATCAAAATACTCCACCTGTGAAAGCATGTTAGCCAAGGTGGTCTTGCCGGATCTCCTTACTCCGGATAGCCAAAGTATAGGACGTTTGCCCCAAAGGTCTTCGATACGCTTGATCCAGTATTTTCTTGTCTGCATGCAGGTAATTTTAACATTTAGTGCTACTATGTGCAAGACTGCTTGCGTTTAGTAGCGTTATACGATCATTTGCCCTGGGGACAAAGCCTTCACGCTGGAAGACAAACGGCAAAAGCCGAAAGGGCCGAAGCGTCCATCCTTACTCTTGAAACTTATCTACTCGATCATGTACGAGACTGGAAACACAGAACCAGTAGGCATTTCGCTAATTGACAAGCAACCCGATGGACATTTATAATAAAGACGAATAATAAAGAGTTTTTATGGGTATTCTTAATGCACAACATTAACTTCACCGTAGAGGAGCAGGTCTGGGTACTGCTTCAAACCATACCGAAAGGTAAAAGAAGCAAGCTGGTGAATCAAGCCATTCGAGATGCGATTGAAAAAGAGCAACGCTCAGCTGCAGTCAGTAAATTGCAAGCGTGGAAGAAGCGGCTCAAACCTGTATCTGACGAGCAAATTCTCAAAATGCTGCATGAGGATAGAAACCGTTGAAAGGGAATTATGCCGTTGTCGATGCTTCGATTATTCTGAAGTGGGTTTTGCCGTATGAGACTGAGGAGCTTATGGCTGAAGCATATGAACTGAGAGACCGCTACGGAAATGGACAGCTCGAAATCCGGCTTCCCACACTCTGGGCGTATGAAATTGGTAATACAGTAAATAGGCTCGATTCACGCCATGCAGGCGATCTCCTCGATGACTTAATAAGTTGTGGTTTCAGGGAAAGGAGCATCGACAGGCATCTTGCTGCTCTGGCTTCCAAGCTGTGCCAGAAATACAAAGTGACCTTCTATGATGCTTGCTACCATGCGGTCGCACTGGAAGATGGCGGAGTATTTGTTACGGCAGACAATCAATACATTTCTAAGGCTCGACAGGCAGGCGGTATAGTATCACTTAGAGATTTTGCCGACAGTATTTAGTCGTTTTATCGCGTATACTGAGATTCACGACGTATCGTATCTGGTGAATGCCGCAGATGATTGATGATCAGGAAATGGAAAATGTAGAAATCCCTGTTTGGGTGGCTGCGCGGTTGCGGCAGGAAAATCCGAATGTTGCCAAAGCGATTGCGGATTTGGTCATCTGGGCCGACAAAGCAAAAATGTGGATGTATCAGGCGGATGCCGATTTTGAAAAAATCGTTGGGCAGTTGGAGCGAGAGAAATAGGACGTCACCCTGAGCGTAGCGAAGGGTCTCGCATGTTAAAGACGTGAGATTCTTCGGCTAGCGCCTCAGAATGACAACAGGAAAGGGCGCATGCAATGCGCCCCTACAAAGCAGAATGTTGACGAGTTGTTGCGTTGACGAATGAACGGACGCGCTCGACGTCAATTGGGTTTTCGATTTTGCCTTGACGTTTTAGTGACGAGCCAACGATTACGCCGTCGGCAGAGGCGAGTAGAGTTGCTGCGTTTTCTCTGTTTGCGCCACTGCCGATTAGGAGTGGCTTATCAGCGACAGCTTCGCGTACTGATGTGACACTGGTTAGTGCTGGGGCAGATCCTGTTGCAACGCCGCTTACGATAAGGGCGTCGGCATGTCCGCGATAGGCGGCTTCGGCTGCCATTTGTCCGATGTCGGCCAAAGGTGTTACAGGGCTTGCGTGTTTTACCATGACGTCTGCAAATATTTTGATGCTCTTTGAGGCGAGATGGCGTCTGTAATTGAGAAGCTCGTGTGCTTGCCCTTCGATAAGTCCTTGGTCAGTCAGCATTGCGCCTGTGAAGACGTTAACGCGGATAAATTTGGCGCCGACTGTTGCAGCCACTGCAAGGGCCGTCATTCCGTCGTTGCGCAAGACGTTTATACCGATGGGCAATTGGCAAACAGACATGACGCGTTTGGCAGCAAGGGTCATTGCGCAGGCGGTTGCCGTGTCAACGTGATTTTTTGCAAAGGGTGCATCGAAGAAGTTTTCGATGATGATTCCGTGTGCGCCGCCGGATGCAAGTGATGCAGCTTCTTGTTCTGCCCGCAACAGCATCGGCTCCATCTGCCCATCCCAATTGGGTGATCCGGGCAGGGGCAAGAGGTGAATGACACCAATTACCGGTTTGGTTGTGCCGAAGACTTCTTCCAGCATGTTTGTGGTTGCCGACATGATTCTGATTCCTGGTTAATAAACTCGAAGTAATGTAAGTGTAGCACTCGATTGTAGGGGCGCATTGCATGCGCCCTTATCGCTCTTGCTTTGCCAGCTTCGCTAGCTGTTGTTGAGAGCAATGTGATTATGATTCCAACAATTCTCCGGTATAGATATCAATTGGTGGTTAATTGCCTCAAATAAACGGTTGCTTCTGGCTATTGGCATCATCTAGGGTGTGATGTAAGTTTCAATTATCTTTTTTAGGAACCAGTACCTCAGACCCCGAAGCGTCCAGCTGATACCAAATTTGGTGAATTCGATTAGCACTGTAAGCAGTGTTGTTGAGCTTCGGGTTTTCTGGCATGACCTGGTTTCACACCGTTACATAAGTTTTTCACCGCAATACCGTGCTTGAATCGCCGACATTTTCGTCGCGTGAAACGCATGCCGGCGTGGTGAATGGAGGACCTGTCTATGAGCAATACTGCAGGTGATTTGGATAGTGCGATTAGGGCTTTAGACCACACTACCTGGTTTCTCTCTCGTCAATTAACCGGCAAGCGCAATGAGCGCCGGTTTAAGTGGAAAGTTGAGAACGGCAAGGGTTTCATACTCGATGAGAATGAGGCTGAGGTTGGCGGCTCGAGAAAGCCTATCGCCAAATGGATCGAAATCGGCCGGCAACTTCGCCTGGCTGAAGCGGCAATCTGGTTGAAGGTTGGGCAATATCCCAAACCATCGCAAGAGCCGGATGAAAGTAAAAGAGTGAGTTTTTGGTGGTCGTTTGACGGCATCCGTCGAGTGTTTGTTTTCGAAGCAACATGCGGCGGTCAAAAGCTATCCAACAAGGAAATCGATAAGCGTTACAAGTTGCATCGCCGATTGTGGCTTCTGGCATCACAGGGCGAGGCAGTTGAACAGCTTTATCTCAACGTAACAAACAGGCTTGCCGATCGAAAGCAGGTTTCACAACCGCTTTTGCGAGTAGGGGAGCAGCTTGGTTTGGTCAAGAGAAAGTCGACTGAAGATGCCTGTGTTGCGCATTCTTCGGTAAAGCGAAGTCTCGCTTACTCGGATTGAAAGACGCACGGCATGCGGTTTGTCCTGTGTAGGGGCGCATTGCATGCGCCCGTTCTGAGTTTTACACCAGTGTTTTGATAGGGGAAGTGCTCATGAAAAATAATCAAGTTTTGAAAATTGGAACATATGGCGATCATGACCGCGCGCGATTGGCTCTCCGTGAAAGGCTCAACAGCATGCTGCAATTCGGCAGAGTGTCGTTGAAGGACGGCGAAGCAAAGCCGCGGTATGACGTGAAGTCCGGCAAAGGGCTAATCACTCGCGCCGACGGCACGGTCATCTTCGAAGCAAGTCTTGCTGGACTTGTGGAGAGTGGTGAGCAAGTGCGTCTTGCGTTGGTTGCCTACAACCGTGTGCTCCGCGAGCGTGGCATCTTGCAGTATGTGCGAGACAACCGCAAACTGCACACGCTGGTCAACGTCTATGGCTCCGAGGTCGTTTTGTTCGGTTTTGACAGCCGCAGCAAGAAGCGTGTGCAGCGCTATCAGCTAGTTCGCGATATCGTCTTGAGCGATATTGGCGTGACGCTGACGGCATTGCCGAAGAAGTTGTCGGACGCAGTTGAATTGGGTAAGCAAGTGGAAGCCAACTTTCTTGCTCAATTGGAAGCAGCAAAAGGCGATGAGGTAAAAACAGAGAAGTTGACGGATCTTGGCGTTGCACTCGGTGTTCTCAAAGCGACTGCCGTGCCTGCGCCGAAGCCGAAAGCGAAAGTGGAGACGGAGAAGTCCGCCGAAGCGAAGCCAGGCAAGAAGCGCAGACGAAAACGCAAGCGGAAAGGTGGTGCACCTGCCAACGCGCCGACTGCGCAAACCGCAGCTCCAGCTCCCGAAGCAACCGCCTCAGCCGATGTGCCTGCAACTTCGGAAACGAAGAAAAAGCGCAGACGTCGTCCGCGGAATAGGAAGCCGAAGTCTGTGGTGACACAAGCAATCGGCGAACCCGCTGCCGTTGACACGGTAGTCGAGCCGCAAGGCTAATTCACTTTGTCATTCTGAGGCAAGGAGACGACACTAAATGTGTCGTCGGGGACGAAGAATCTACCGTTACTTGTCGGCGAGCGAGTTCGTTACTCGAATACCGAGCACGTGCGGTAGATTCTTCACTGCGTTCAGAATGACAAAACCAACCACAAGGTAACCCGTTACCAAAAAAGTTTCTACAGGACCCCGGCGCAGGACTCAGCGCTAGTGTGGGTCGAGTTTTTTCACGACGCGAAAGCGTGATGTAAGAGGAGGATACTCTTATGAAATACAGTACTTTTGTTCGATGGGTGATGGCATTTGTCTTCACCATTGCGAGTTGTGCGCCGAGCTTTGCTTGTTGCAAGGATGCTGCTCCGGTCGCACCGGCTGCTACAACTCAATCAACTGAGAGCCAATGCCTGAATAAAAGCATTGGCGATTGTGAGTGTTCGAAGGCTCAATGCGGCGCCGAGTGCGATAAGTGCAAAAACGTCATTGAAGTCTCGGAGAAAATCACGATGACTGCCGATGAAGGCACTTGCACCGTTGGTGTCGACAGAGAAATCTGCCGCATCATCTATGTACCGCCTTCTGCTCCAGTCAATAGGTGTTTCAAAACACATGAAGATGTGAAAGGAACACCGAGCGCTGATGGCAAATGCTGCCAAGTTCAAGTTGACGGCAGACAATACTGCGTCCAAAAAGGTGGCGGTATCTACATTCCTGGACTTCTGCCTGGCGATAAAGGCTTTGTTGCCAAATCGCTTACTGTGGTGACCAAGCCCACGAAGAACTCCACTCTAACAGTTGATGGCGTGCCGGTGACTTCCTTTGAGAAAGTCATTCTTGCTTTGCCTGCATGTTGCTCGGCAAGCGCAGATCGCAAACCTGGCGATGAGTGCACGGTTCAAGTGACGCGTCAGCAGTGCACATGGGTGGGCGGCAGTCCCGGACAGCCTCCGCAACGCATTTGCTGGACAACTCGTGAAGACGTTAAGGGTAAGTGGAGCAGCAATTGCTGCACGGTTACTGTTGACGGCAAGCAATATTGCGTTCAGGAAGGTGGTGGCATTTTTGTCCCCGGCATCCGGGAAGGCGAGAATGTCAAATCCGTAACAGGACCCAAATCCGCTCTCAACAAATTTCTAGTAGCTCCGCTTAACGCGTTGAAGTCGCTCGTCCGCTCCGTCGGGCGTCCCTTCAAGCGCTAAAGCTGAAGTGTTCTGAAATTTGGCATCCGTGCGGGCAGATCTTTCGAGGTCTGCTCGTTGCGGGTGATTTGTTGAGATTGGGTTTTGTTCACGGAGTTACAGACATGAGAACAAAAAATGAGAATGTTGTACGTAAGAAAATCTGGCAAGAAGATCTCGACCGTGAGCTAACAGAGCATTTTGCAAAAGGTTTTGACCTAAGAGGTATTAAAACCATTCGCACTTGCAGTCGACGCAAGGGAGAGCTGGAGCAAAAATATTACCGAGTTGTTTTCGAGAAACGGCAGGAAGACATTGCTGACTTGCAAGAGCAAATATCGGAAAGAGAATCAGTCACAGCGAAATAGATAGGCCGCTCGCCAGTCAGCTGGGAGAATCACAACATGGAAATATATAATAGATTTTTGTTGGCAGGATTCATTGCCGGCGGTTTATTGGCATTTGCAGTGTTAACACAGGGCAGTGCTCGAAAGAGTTTCTTTTTCTTGATTGCCGGCACAGTCTTTGGCGTGGTATTTCATGATCTGAAATTTGAAGGACGCGAAGGCATGGCGACGCTGGCTGCAGTGTTTACAGGCTTGCTCGTCGTAGCTGTCCCGCATATTCTTAATGAAGAAAAGAAAGCCGAGGAAGAAGCTCGCGACCGCCGGACAACACCGGTGGAGAATACGACCGTCACAATTTTAGACCGCATTTTCCGCGCGCCGCCGGCGGATAAATAGTGAGAAAAAAGCGAAGATGTACTTCTTCGCTTTTTTCTTCGTGTTGAGCTACGAGGGATGGTAGTAGGTATATTGTCATTCTGAGGCGCTAGCCGAAGAATCTGCCGTAAATCACCATGGTCGGTGTTCATAACTCGCACTGTGTCTACTCGTGGCAGATTCTTCGTTTCGTTGCTGCGCAACTACACTCAGAATGACAAAAAAGATGAAGACAAGCATGTACAATGCAGGTGGAGGATGCGTATGTCCAGACTTGCCGTAATTCGTGATGACAAATTCCAAGATCACCTGACGCCGCAGATGCATCCGGAGTCGCCGCAGCGTTTGGCGGCTATAGATGAAGCGCTTCGTGCAAATAAGATGGACGAAACGCTGGACCACTTTCGCCCGCGTCCGGCGACCGAAGATGAGTTAGCTCGTGTTCACAAAGATAGTTACATCGAAGGACTACTCGATTACGAAGCTCAAGCTAAACAAGGTGACAAGTTAGTTCCGATTGACGCTGATACTTGGATGAGTCCAGAGACTTACGCCATTGCCAAGCTTGCCGCCGGTGCCGGACTTGTCGGCGTTGATAGCATTGCCGGTGATCACGACAGTGCTTTTGTTGCTGTGCGTCCGCCTGGACACCACGCGCTGGCGGGAAAGGCGATGGGTTTCTGTCTATTCAATAATTTGGCTATCGCAGCACGTTACGCTCAGAAGAAATTAGGTATTGAGCGCGTGATGGTTATCGATTGGGATGTTCATCACGGCAATGGCACGCAAGATTTGTTTTACAAAGACCCAAGCGTCTGCTTCCTTTCTATGCATCAATTTCCGTTTTGGCCACCAAATTCCGGTTGGTATAAAGACGATGGAGCCGGTGAAGGCAAGGGTTACAACATCAATGTTCCGTTGCCTGCTGGAACTGGCGACAGAGGTTACCTCAAAGCTTGGGACGAAATTGTTTCACCCATATGTCATGAATATAAGCCGCAGCTCATTATGGTGTCTGCAGGATACGATGCTCATCGGTCAGATCCTTTGGCAATGCAAAATGTTTCAACCTCCGGGTTTGCTTTGATGACTCAAAGAGTTTGCGAACTTTCAAAAAGCACAGGCGCAAAAGTTGTCTGCTTCTTGGAAGGAGGATACAACGCAAAGGCTTTGGCAAGTTCGGTACTTGCCACGATGAATGTATTGAATTCGCCTCAGCCGGAAAGAGTGAATGCCGGCGAGGTGCTTATCGATACCAAAACGAACTTGCTTCTTCCTGTTACCGAGGACAGCGAGCCTTTGGTTGTCGACGATAGAGTTTCTGAACTTCGCCACCATTTCTCTCAATATTGGACAAGTCTTAAGTAGCACTCAGCTTTTGTGCGCTAGCCGCGCTAGACGGGGAAAAGCCACTGGCGCCGAAAAATGCCTCTAGTGACATGCTTCTTACTTGAGTCTATATATAAAAAACAAGTATGTTGTGAACGTATATTTGTCTTTTGATTTATAGCTGGTTTAAACACAGCAAAACTTTTCCTGATAAGCGTTAATCACATTCTCTCAGCCAATTGTCGCTGAGGGGGTGATACCACGCTGTCGATTTTTGTGACCCAAAAAACGAAGAGGACAATCTCATGTCTAACAACAACCAAAATCTATACAAAAAGCGCGACGCTTTGTACCGCATTCAAGCCAAGTTGGCAGGACAACTTTCCGAGAAAGAAAGGGAAGCGTTGTTGGCTCAGAAAAAGAAGCTCGAGTCAGAACTTGCCCAATCTCTTGAGAAAAACAGTCCGGACAGACAATACTGCATCGACAACAAATGCAGCGAGATGAAACAGCTCAAACATGTCAGACATCTGCAAGAGTCGCCAAATCCGGAGACCCTCTAGATGTCTGAAGAATTGGTGGAATCAACACTAGATTCAGAATCAATGCGTTCGGAAATCGTTAGGGCATTCCGCTGGGCGGTCAAGCAATGTATTGAACCAACCGGATTGCCCGAATACCCTATCGTCCGAAGGAAACCTTATGAAGGTGAGCAGGAGTTGCCGTTGTACATTCGGTACAGAGACGGTGGACTTTATCTCAAAGCTTCAGTAACAATGCGGATCACCAAAGCGCGCAAATTGCACGATGAGCCAGTTGATCTCGATGAGGCCATTGCGCATCTCTCGGCGTCAGCGGCTGATCATTGCGCGCCATATTTTGCTCTACCCGGCAATACAATTGGCGCCTGCAATTTTCCAGAAGAAAAGTCTCGGTGCTTCGTTGGGTTTTTCTGGCTCAAACACATAGTCAGAATGACTTTCCGAGTCTCAACATTTGTTGGTGAATGGCGAGAGCCTGACTATCCGCACGATCCAATGGATCCATCATTCCCGATCTAACCGGACGAACCTGATGGTTCCTCTCCGGATATAGCCATCGGGCTCACACGTTTTGTAGGGGCGCATTGCATGCGCCCTTTTCCTTTTCACGCATTTACCGGAGGCACGGTCCATGAAAACCAAACTACAACTAGCCGCCATCTTGATGGCATTCATCGCATCATGTGTTCTGTCACAGTCATCGCAGGCTGCCGGTGACACATCACCTAAAAACAAACCTATTCCACTCGACCAACTGCCACCCTGTACAAATCCCGACGTGTGTGGTGGTGGCACTGAAAAGCGACCTGACTTCACGCTTAAGACGATTTTCATTGATGTTGGACATGGTGGTGGTGATGGCGGGGCGCAGCGTGATGGTGTTTATGAAAGGGACCTGACATTGCAGCAAGCGCTCATGTATCGCAAGGTATTTGAGGAGAATGGTGCAATCGTAATTCTTGATCGTGCCATCGATTTGCGTCTCGGACTCGATGAGCGTGTAGCTGCTATCAAGCGCCTACAGCCTGATCTTGCCATCAGTGTGCACATCAACTCGTCGGAAGGTGAAACAACAGCCAGCGGAATTGAGACGTATTACACCACACCTGAATCAAAGGCGCTTGCGGAGTTTATTCACAAGGCGGTACTAAAAGCGACTGGTGCCAAGGATAGAGGAATTCATCAGAACAATTTCTATATCCCCAAAAATTCGCCAGTGCCTACGATTCTTTTGGAGCATGGTTTTATCAACAACCCCGATGAAAGAAAGCTTTTGTCATCGCCGGAATATCAGCGTAAATTCGCAGACGGTGCAAAACAAGGGCTCCAAGACTACTACAAGTCTTTGGAGAAGAAAACCGCTCCCGCGACACCTGCGCCGACGCCAGTCCCAAATCGCCAGGGGCTGATTGATGGACAGGAGTCAACGCAAGAAAAAAGCTCTGGACCGTCCTATGCACCATTTTTCAAAGTGCAACCGGATGGTGAATGGCCGGGATGCCAGGGCTTCTAATACCAGCTTCGTTTCCCATGTAAGGAGACATATTATGAGCACAGCAGATAGAGACATTTACGGGGAAGTCGCTCATGGCTTCCATGATCTTAGAGAACTTCGAGAGGGTGCCACGCCCGAGTCGGAGTTCGCCGAGCATTTCAGTAAGGAGTTTCTCGACAGACTTACTGAAATCAAGGCGAAACAATTCGTTCGCAACGGTAAGCTTAAGTATCGCTTGATACTAGCTGAGCCGTACACGAAGCCGATCAACGACAAGGACACGCTGTACTTGAAAAAGACAGTGGAGGCGGTTCTTGATCCCAACATTGAACTTGTCAAAGCGACAGCGATCAAAGGCGTTAGTGGAAAACACGACGGCTTTGAAGCCGATCTGCGCGAATTCGAGATGAAGCGCGTGAATCCGGAACGAACGAAAGTGATAGTTTTGCTCGAACACGCATTCGGGCAGACACGCACTGACTTCGTTATCGACAATCAGACTGGCAAGGTAGTTAAACAGTCGAGAGGACGCATTTCGCAGGTTCTGCGAGAGCGCGGATTCTATCGCTGGGGAACCGTTCTCAAGAAAATTGAGAAAGCTTGCCGCGCGAAGAAGAAAGTTGTGACGATCAGATAACCTTTGGTGCTTTGTAGGGGCGCATTGCATGCGCCCTCATAGAAGAATTTGCCGTGGCTGGACGAAGCTTGAGTTTTGAACTTTAGCCGTGTTCAGCTGCGGTAGATTCTTCACTTCGTTCAGAATGACAAAACCATGATAGGTCAAGATAAATAAAGGGCGCATGCAATGCGCCCCTACGCTGGTGTTTTCGTTTTGCTTTTAAAAATTGCGGAGATACTAGAGGGGATAGTAAAAACGTCAAAAAACAAAAACGCCGAGGCGGGAATGGCTTTTTCCCGTTGCCCGGCGTTTTGTTTTTGTCTTGCGAGCATCCAGATTGAGTTCTCAACTAGTGAGCGCTTCTCGATGTTCGCATGTCATTTATTCTTCGCAGGTGTGACAATGCTCGTTGTTGCAAGCATCGCCTTCGTCTTCGGTTTCCACGGTTTGACCCAGTGGAAGTGTCAGTGGCTTGAAGTTGCAGAGCGCAGTGGCTTTAGTTGCACTGAAGATCTTAGGGCCGATTACAGTGAACATGATGCCGTCATTGCCAGGCTGAATGTTGTATGCCTGACCGAAAATGCGTCCGCCTTCCAAGACGACACCGACGTAAACGCCGGCGGCGATGTTCTTGTAGTCGCGGGCGCGCAGTTCGGTTCTATTGAAGTTGCAACCAACTTCGATAGCCTGACACTGAGCAAACGCTAGCGAGCTGTTGGCGTCGGCGGTCATGTTGTAGGTGTTGCTGAAAGCGCCACCGGAATTCAACACGACGTCGATACCGCGCTGTCTACGTTCGTAGATTGCTGCTTGACCGGGGATCATGCGATTGAAGTCGATGCACTTGAAGAGGGTGCCACGGTAAACGGCGTTGTCTTCCGGCTTGAAGCCGTTGAGCACAATACCTGCACCCAAAGGCAACACTTTGACCTTTTCGCTCTTGCTGAAGCCAATGAGTTTGTCGAAGTCACCATCCGGAAATGCGATGAATTCCTTTTCGTGTTCCGGAAACTCTTCGGCGATTTGTTCGCCGAGTTCTGTCTGAATTTCTTCCATCAAACGTTTCGCTTCCGACACCGCCTCGTCCGTCGCCAGTCGAGCCGCATCTGATTCGGCAAATTTCTTTGCGTCTCTCATCAGTTGCGCTTCTTCCTCTTCGGTGAGAGGCGGAGCATCTTTGTCTCTCGACGCCAATGCTACTGAGATGTACTCGGCCTTCAAGCGGGCGACATGTTGCGTCTTGAACTCTTTGGTGAGTTTTTCGATGAACTTGCCGTTGGTCAGTCGGTTCATGTGCTGAGCCAGCCTGCGATCCAACTTCATGGCCTTGGTGGACATCTTCAAGCGCAGAATGTCACGCTTGGTTTTTTCACGCTGAATGACGTGCAGTGTATCGACGTCATTGCGGACACCGGGACCCATGTTTTTCAACAGAATGACAAGACCGATGATATTGTCGAACTGCAAAAACTGTTCCCGGATTTCTTGGCGATAAAGCTCGAACATGCGCAGAATCCGCCGTTCGTATCTGATTTGCTGACTTGCGTCAATCAAATACGGATGACCTTCGGTCAACGGCTTGTCGGCGTTGAGCTTTTCGAAAGAGTGATAGTCGAATTCTCCGCCTTGAATGACGAGAAACACCGGTGTTTTCTGCCGTTGTTTATCGCGAAGAATATCGATGAGCACCTCGTTGCAGCCTACGTCAATGAGAGGCCACGCGCGGTTGGCGACGGTAATTATTTCAGTACCAACAGGCAGGTCCGCAGTCGGAGCGTACGTGCCGGCTTTCGCCAAGCTCAAATCTGGGTGCTTGCAGATTGAGACCAAAAACTGAGTTTGTTTGTCGTTTGGCATAAGACTTTTGTCCTCATTCTGATGCGTGTAAGTCTGTGCTTCCTTTTGTCATCCTGAGCAAAGCGAAGGATCTACCGTGCGTCTAGCTGATCCAGAGTTCAGAACTTGAACGTCGGATCGTTTCGGCAGATTCTTCGGCTATTGCCTCAGAATGACAAAAGAGAAGTTGCTCAGATTTACAGCAATTAGCTAATAGGGAAATCCGCGAAGAACGGCTTGCGGAGTGGGCCAGTGATTGCTTCACGCTCTTTCAACGCTCGATACAACTCTGCGTAGAATGTGCGCACGGCAAATTCCAGTTGATCAATGTTGTCGAGGTAAACAACCCGAGGGTCGTTGACCTTACCGTTGAAGGCATGTTTCGGAACGAAGCAAACACGTCCAATTTCTTGGATCTTCATGGCGGTTGAATCTTTGTCATCGACAAGAAGCAATACGCCTTTCTTGCGCATGTTCGCAACCTTTTCATTCGGGTTGTAGAACTCGATGTTTTCATACGCAATTGGAAGTCCATGATTGCGAACTAGTTTGTACGTCCCGAATCTCGCGGAATCGGATTCGAGCCAGGCACCGGTGCTGGGGTGTATCGAGTTAAACGCAGGTACATCCGTCCACAAGTGCAGCGTTACGCGTGGCTTGCCGCGGCCGCCTTGATACAGCCTCTTGAGCATGCCGGGGACTCTGTTGGAGATGAGTGGCAGATCAGAAAAGCCGCCTCTGTCCAAGCAAGAGAAATCCATGAATTCGTCGCCGAATTCGTTAGGAGTCAGATCGTTCAGCGGGTCGCAATTGAAATTCCAGATTCTTTTTGTTTGAAGCACTTTATCAAACGGAAGGTTCTGGTTCTTTCTGCGGTCGGCGACATATTCGCAATACGGGCCGAGGAAGCTGAACAGTGTTTCGTGGCAATCGAGTGCCGCTTCTGGTGAGGGAAGTTCGCCGGTGCGCATGCAATTGCTAATGACGATTTCAAGCAAGACTTCGTCTCGTGCAGCGAGCTTAATTTTCTTGGCGAGTTTTTCCTGTTGCGTGTTTCGGCTGGTGTTGACTTGATTAGACCGACCAGCCTTGGTTTTTGTGTTTTTCTTTTTCATCTTGAACATCTCCGAAAACAGCAAAAAGCCCCGCCGCACGAGCGAAAGGGCTTAGATGTGCTGGTCGATATCAATAGTCGGTTGCGAGATACGTCTTACCGTTCCAGATAAGGCCGTATGTTTCTCGTCCATCTGGCGTCACCATCGGCATAATCGGGACAAGCTGCATTGCAACTACACCACCATGAGCGATTGTGAAAACTGTCAAATTTGTTTGCCAGTTTTTATCGAGGTTGCCTTGGTAGGCCATGATGTGCGAGCTGAGCATCGCGAGAAAGCCATTTTCCGACCAGGTAATTACGCCCATGCCGGTTGTTTCTCGTGCGCCGTTGGCAGCTTTGTGAGTGTGTCCGATGTGCACTGATTTATTCAGGTTGTCGGACATTACGCGAGAAGCTCCACCTGGTTGGCGTGTGCTTCTGTTGCCGTGTGTGGCCAAGTGTTTCTTGTTGATGAGCACGCCGCCGTCGAAGCCTCCTCGATTGAGGGAGCCTGCCAGAATCGTGATCGGTAGGTCGCGCGAAATCTTCATGCGTTCTTTGGTGTTGAACACACGAGAGCCGTCGCGGTTGTCCAAAGTTGCCAGCGGGGCAGCTTTGTCATTCAAATACGCTTGGTATCTGTTGTGATTACCGTCGATTACCAGAGTGATTGCGGCTCCTGAAATCACGTGAATGCGGGTAATGAGTTTGCCCACTTTTGTTTCTTCACGATTGAGGTCGTATGACTTGGCGTTAATGGGTTGTGGCCAGCGACTAATGTTCGGTTGATCTGACACATCGCCAAAGAGAATGTTGGCCACGGGTTTGAGATCGCGAGCAAGGCGTTCGCCAATTTGTATAGCCATTTCATTGACTACTTCGCCGTGAATGTCAGGCCAACCAAGAAGCACTGAGCCGTCTGGAAGGTCGAGGTTGCGAACTTGCTGAAGTTGGGAGAAACCATACTTCGAGTTCACGGGGACATGGTTGAAACGAATGCCATTAGCGATTTCTGCGCGTTGTGCTTTCGTGAGTTTGGATACGTCTTTCATATGGTTTTCTCCGATTTGAGTAACTGTGGAGTAAGACATAGAGACCTGACCCGCAACATGCTGGGCTTCAGATCTGGAAAATGCTTTTGAATACTTACTTGTGGGGTTTGTTCTTTGTGAAAAGAGAAGAATAAAATGACGCCCTCACCCTATATAAATTACCTATTGAAAAGCAAATATATGTCGGGCGGAAACGCCCAGCTGGTGGCACTTTGAATTAGAACTAACCTAATGACAGATGACAAGAGGTATTTGTAGTTGGCGCAGCTCTTTAAGCGTTATGCGATCGCATATCGATCCGCTCACAAACCAATATCAATCAGGCGGAAGATAGTTGCCACGCAGATAGAAGTTTGATCCGCTTGACAATATGATTTTGACTTACAAAATATCTTTGCGCGGGTTCGCCATCTTTGACGAATTCGCCAGTCTTTGCACAAGTGATTTTTCTTCGGCGGTTAGCTTTTCCGGAATGCGAATTTCAATCGTCACTAACTGATCGGCTCCTGCCAAACCAAGACCACGCAATCGATAAACTCTTCCGTTTTGCGACAGCGGTTGTATCTTCATGACAACCTTGCCTGTTCCGGTTGGCACTTCTATATCCGCGCCTAGCATTGCTTCAAACAGCGTGACCGGAATTGTGCAGGTTAGGTTGTTATCGACAATTTTGAATTGCGGGTGGGGAATGAGTTCAATCTTGATGACCAAATCGCCATGTTTTCCACTTTGCGTATCAAGCGTGCCACTTTCCGGAATGCGGACTTCAACTCCGTGATACATACCGGGCGGCAAATCGATTTCTTCTTTGCGATCGGCTCTGGTAAATCCGATGCCGTGACAGTTGGGGCATTGCATTCTTACCAACGGCTTCAACCCGCTGCAATCTTCACAAACGACTGAATCTTTAAGGGTTACCTCTTTGCGAGTGCCCTTGATTGCTTCTTTCAGGCTAATCGGGATGATAACTGTCGTGTCTCGTGCAATTTTCAGCTCGCCTTTTGAGGCTGCGCCGGCCTGTTTAGGTCCTGAAGACTGTGCCCATAATTTTCGCAAATCCGAGCGAGACGAATGCATGGAGCCAGTATTGTCGAACTGCTTGCGCTTTTCGGGGTTGATAAGTATCTCGTAGGCTTCGGTTATTTCTTTAAACGTCTTGAGCATCATTTCCGGGTCCTGACCCGACAAAGTCACATGGGGCCCGAATTTATGATAAAGCCGCTCATAGGCGTCATGAATGTCCTCGGACGTCGCATCAGGTCCGACGCCAAGGGTGTAGTAGTAGTCCTTATGTGCTGCTTCTTTATCAGTCATAACATTAAACACAAGTCGTTTCTCATCTATTTATTCCACGCTGAGACGCGAAGCAACGAGCCGGAGGGAAAGATTGTGAGGTGATAAAATCGACCCATGAAAAAGCGGGTAATGTGTGTTTTTGGCACTCGACCGGAGGCTGTAAAGCTGGCGCCGGTTGTACACGCTTTGCGCGCATCTAAGAAAGTTGAGCCGATTGTTGTCTCGACGGCGCAGCATCGTGAAATGCTTGATCAGATGATGAAGTGGTTTGAGATTGAGCCACAGTACGATTTGAATTTGATGCAGCATGGTCAGACTTTGCCGGAGCTGACATCGAAAGTAATTCTCGGCGTCGATAAGTTGTTAACCGAAGCCAAGCCGGACATGTTGCTTGTGCAAGGCGACACGGTGACAGTGATGGCGGCGTCACTTGCTGCTTTCTACCAGAAAATTCCTGTGGGACATGTAGAAGCAGGTTTACGTACAGGCGACAGATACAATCCATTTCCGGAAGAAATGGCGCGACAACAAGTCGGGCGCCTTGCTACTTTACATTTCTCGCCTACGCAGTTGGCAGTCGACAATTTAAAACGTGAAGGAATTACCAATCACGTCTATCTAACAGGCAACACTGTTATTGATGCGTTGAAAAACCGCATCAATAACAGTGTTGCCTGTTAGATAGACGTGATTGGTAATTCATTC
>JAKFVJ010000061.1 GCA_021732245.1 Candidatus Obscuribacterales bacterium
GGGTTGTATTGGCAGTTAGTAAAGAAGCAAGTTCCACGGACAATCAGCGGGGCGGTAATCTGCTGTGCCGTTGGTTTGCATTGTCGCAAGAGCAATAGAAGCTAAATGCTCAGAAGATCCGCTCGGAAACTCACTGGTGGTATAACACCGGAGGAGAACAATTCGACCCGGCGAGGCAGGCATGGCTAACAAAAAGAAGGAGCCGGATGTTGCAAGCAACTTTCATGTGGTGGCCACGAAGGCAAGGATTAAGCGCGGCAACGTCAGGCTGAAGAACAGATCCGCGATAGAAGAGGCTGCTTATGCCGAAATAAGGGCAACGCTCGGATATCATAAAACAAAATCAGATGATCACTTTTCTGTTCTTGGTGCCCTTGAGATAGCGGAATTGTTGTTCGATATTCGAGAACCCGGACTAGCTGCAGCTGTTTTGGAACGGACCAGAAAAGTCATTGAAGAGATTCCCAGGACGAGCATTCAGTGGCAAGAAACAAGGTATCTGAATGAGGCATATTGCAATCTAGGATTCTACGAAATGGCAGTAGCTGCTGAGAAACAATTCCTTGTTCAGCTTGAGGTACATCGACCAAACTGGACGGCTGCCGAAGAAGAAATGTATTGGGCGTGGGACAAGAGTCAGTCGTTTGATCTGGTATTGATAGAAGGAAAAGTGCACGGCACTCCTGCTGGTCCCGATCTTGATCTCACGCCTGAAGAAATAGCTTGGTGCAAATCGCAAGAAATATGTGCGGAGGCAAAGCATGAAATTACTTGGGCAGAAGACCGACTTGCGATAGCAGAAAAGAAACTGCATGACAGGCTTGAGTTGCAAAAGACATTGAATTTGCTGCTTGGTCTCAAAGGCGAGCAATAAAGAAAAACGCTTCAACGGTTTCAGGATTTTTTCCGACGCAACGTGTCCTACGAATGAGATTTGATTGAACATAATTTGGCACCTCCAAGTGCGTGTTAGTGCCGCAAGACCGCCACAAGCGAAAGCCACGTAGCGCTTGTCAGAGTGAGCAAGGACGCGACAGCGCCTCAGAGGTGCCTTAGCGAAATGAAACAAGTTGTGGCAGTGGGGGCACGTTTGCACGTTTAGACATGCAATTGCAGGTATAGCCAAATATAGACAGACAACCAAGACCAGCAGCGGATGCGTTGGAATGTGAAACAGTTAACGACCGGCAACAAGGTGGTCAGCTAAGCCGTGAAGGAAAGAACGGTTGACAGCTATCTTTCTTTTTCATCTTGATTGGTCGGCTGACGAGGATCGACAGTTGTGTCGTATTTGGATTCTCTAAGAGAAGCCATATAATCCTTTTGCTGCTTCTGTGTTTGCTTCTGTTGTTTTTCCAACTGTTCTAGACGCGTCACGATGACAGCTAGCTGATCTTTCTCGATCTTGCCACGGTTGTTCTCGATCAGTTGGCGAAGGCCTTTTATTTCAGCAGCAAGTTTGTCGTAGTCTTCTTCGCTCGCAGCTAATACGGCGTGCAGGAAATATCGGTTTTTCTCAAGCGCAGCCATTTCGGCGGGAGTCAATTCTTTCACTACAATCTTGCTCGCCGAGCTATTTTTGATCCTCTCCCACTCACTATATGGAATTTTATATGCCTTGGACTCTATAGAAGATTTGTGGCCTTGTAAGTTGTACATTGCAGGCGCCATCACCAATAAGGCCAACGCCGCGACCGCCACCGCATACGGTGCCAGTTTCTTCATGCGTAAATTTCCGACATTTCCGTTACTTGCTGCTACCTCTTTGGAAGCGTGAGCTGCGGATGAACTTGAATGGATGGGCACAAGCTGCCTAATAGGCGTTACTTGCTTGCTGCCTACCAACCAATCTTTCGGAAGAAACTCAAGACTTAACAACTCACCAGCTTCGGGTCTATGCAAAGTATTCAGCACGACATCATAAGGTTCGCGATCAGCAAGCTCTTCAGAGAACAGGCGCAAATCGAAGACTCTTGGGTCCGTTATATGAACATCAGATGGTAACTCTATTCCAATTTCCAGAGCACGATCAGGCAGTTCAGACCACACAGCATGTCTGATCTGTAGATTAGGAATAAGCTCCTGGCCATACTCCATTAGCTCTCTGATTACTGAAGCTTTGTCGGTCATGGCGGTGGTGCCTTTTACTTTTTGCCTATTATGGAGTAAATCCTGTGACGTAGCGACTTTGCGCGACCGATGGCTTGTTCCACTTGCTGTCTATCAAATAGCACTTCATCCGGACAACCATAATCAGCCACAACTCTCCAATCTAGCAATACATCAATGAATGCCCTTAAATCCTTGCTATCAGTGTTTCTATGCTGACCAGCTTCATACAATAGTTTCTTAAAAAGCGCTCTTTGCCTTCGATGCGGCCAATAGTCCATGTCGGATGGAGGTTCCTCATCCAACAGTTTCTCATAAGTTGCAGCGGTCATCAGTTGCATGGTAGCGTACCAAGCCCGATTATATGCAGCTCGATAACAGCGCTTATCATTATCGTTCAGGCACAACTCAGCGGCAGCGATGGCCTCATCCGACTTAGTCCGGTAACTAGCCGCCAGCTCAAATCTTTCTTCTTTCGATAGCACAGCCGTATACCTGTTCTAAGGCCGAATTAGCTTGCAAACGTGAACCAATATATTGATGTTCCACTCAGCTTCAATTTAGAAACCAAGAGCCGTTTTGTCACTAATACAATGCTTATCGAGCAGGCTTGATGTTTAAGAAATCTATGTTCAGGATGGAGCCGAATTCTGCACCGCTGTTGCGTTTCTCTAAAACCGTTCTCAAGCCAATATCGCAATTATGCTCATCATTGAGCGTTTCAAGGAATAGACGCATCTGAAATACTTCAGGAGCAAATATCGAGACGTCGGCTGGCAAATCAACCAGCATATTGATCGAGTTGGGACAAGAAGGCTCTCTCCTGACCCAACGGATGCTGCTTCCTGGTAGCTCAGTTTGAAGGTATTGATGCAAGTCAATCAAGGCACTTTGCTCTGCCTTGTTGCAGTTCAGCAATTCAGATACGATTTCCGTTTGAAGTGGTTCTGGGAAACGGCCTTGTGTTAACGGTGCTGGCTGTATCTCCATGGGCTTTGAGCATTTGTTGTTTAACCATTTCATGGTCGTTTTGCCTCCAACCGCACCCAAGGCGGCAGAAGGGAGAGTGAGCAACCAATTGAAACCTTCTGGACCGCATTCAATTTCAGCAATTGATTTACCGGCTTGGACGAATCGGGGATCGGAGCTGTTCCAGACATTTGATAGGGCTGACTGGAGAGACCGCTTTGAACTAAGCTCTATTGCAGTAGAGGCGATGGCAGTGCCGCCAAGGCCCAGTCCGATGGATTCGGCTCCGAAAGCGAGCCATTTAATCTTCGAGTCAATGGCGATGCTTATCCCTGCGCCGATTGCGCTAGCCATGGCTGCTTTTCCTGCAGTTTGCCAGCCATGGTTGAGGAGTTCATTGGGAGTGTCTTTGATGCCACCGACAACTAATCCATGGGAAATGACTTCGGCCTGCCTGGCGCGCTTATCTAAATGCAGAGCCGTCTGAATGCAAAAGTCCCATGCTTCAGTAACAGCACGGGCGCAAAGCCCAACCGGGTTTGCGACATTCTGGTCTTTTGCATCTGTAGGGTGCGCCACTACTGCGTCTCCGGGTATTGGCCGGTAGCATATCTCTAACTAACTAAGCCGTCTGTGGGAGAAATACTATTTGTTTGATGATGTTCTCACCATTCCATTCCTGAAAATTGGGGTTGTTGGTCAAACGATTGAAGTCTGTGACCTTGTGGCGATGCTCAGCTGAGCTAAACGTCGGCTGTAGCGGTTATGCCTAAAACAATGTTCTTCATGGGATTCGAGTAGTTGGTTGTAAAAACGCGGGCTGCAACATTTACAAGGTTATGCCAATAACCGGAAAGTGGTGGCACATGGCGGAGCCGTGCCAATCCACTTTTTCCTGCCTTCGGCAGGAACTGACGTCCTGATGCAGCCCGCGTGTTCTAAGTACTTGGTATTAAGCCGATTCACATGAGATGTAATCTGAATGAATCGGAAGGAATTGCAGCAGCCATCTTTTGCTGTTCACATGGGCAGAATTACGCAAACACGTAAATGAAACGCAGATAAAGCGGATTATCAGGCTTACTACATCGCTCACCAGCAGCCTGTCTTGAAGATTTGTAACCAGGCAAACCCATACCACAGTATAAAGAGTGGTGGCACACAACTCGAACATGCCACCACTGCCAAACAAGACATCAACAAGCATAAACGCGGAAGAAATAACTTTGTAGCACAAGTTAGTTATGCCTAACAGGGATGGGGTTTTCAGCATCACCAGACGCGCCGCAACGCATATATCCAGCCGAAAACACCACCCGTTGTGACACAAACATGGTGATAATGGGTACATATTTCGTAACGCGGCCGTCCAGGAAACCCAAGATCATGCCGAAGTTTAGACGCTCACCTCAAGTAGTAACACGACTCGCCCCACAGGACATGGAACGTTTTCGTGAGCTAGCTTTGACAAAGGCGATGAGCTATAGCTCGCTTCTACGTGACGCCGCACTCTATTATCTTGATCACTACAACCAGCAAAGAGTAAATGAATTCGAAGGAATTTACGCGCAGCAGTTGCGGCAGCTGATCTATGAGTTTGAAGAAAAGCAAGCGAAACACACAAACAGAATCTGCGCATTGCTGGCCAAAAATGGAATCGACGGAAACGCAGTCAAAGAATTTCTCGCCCGTATTGATGAGTCCGGGGAATTGATGCGTGAATGCACATCAATAGCAGCGAAACGCCTAAAAACCGCTTTGGCGCCAGAAGAGCAGAAAGTGGCGTCGTCTATGTCATCCAACATAACGAACGTGAGTTGACGACGCCACTCACTGCTCCGACCAAAGGAGCAGCTAGTGAAATCAATAGTGAAACATCAATACATAAGAGCCGGATGGGGCGGAAATGCACATGGACAGGCTCACATCCGATACATAGCACATCGCCCAGGTGCATGCGAGCGTGGGTTCTTCAACGCAACCAGTGAGGCAGTATCACGCCGGGACGTTTACCGAAGCCTTGAAGAACAAGGTCCGACAGGTGTGTCGATTCACAAGGTCATGCTGTCGCCAGGGACCAATGATTGTGACCTGCGCGAATACACGCGCGAAGTTATGAAGTCACTATCTTCAAAGACTGGCTTAGATTTGGTCTGGTATGCAGTAGTTCACCGGAACACGGCACATTGGCACATACATGTGGTGGTGATGGGAAAAGATCGAAACGGTCATGCCGTTCGAATTGATAAGACCCACTACCCGACGATGAAGCAAACTGGCGATCGGTTTCTGTGGCGAACGCGCACAGCTGACCAAGTAAGAGATCGGGCCGAGTACAAAGAACCAACTGTTACTGCTGAACGAGAATTTGCCGGGTTCGCTCGGACATTTGCTCCGCCGGTCGAGACCATTAACCGACCAAATAATTTCCAGTACGAAAACAAGGACTATACCGTGGTGCAGAGATCCAGTCGACACAAAAGCAGCCCGGTCAAATTCAGAGACGACTTCAAGGTAAGTCATCGCGGTGGTGCTCATGCGAAGAAAAAAGCAGCATCCATTGCCAGCAAAATAATCAGCCGAGGATTACGAGGACATAGGCAGTCATACATGTGGTCGCTGCAGAGAATGGTCGCAGAGCATCGAAAAACGCTGGCGAGAACATTCAGGCAGCCACCGTCCAGGCGCAGAGAGAAAGAGTGATGAGTAGCTATTACGATCAATTGGAATTAGCGGTGGATGCCGAAAAGTGTGCGGCGGTTCTTGTGACTGCCTTGAAGCAACTGGGCTGGCAGGAGTCATTCGTTAACAACGAGCTTCAGACTATTAGTTCACAATTACAGCGAGAAGAAACCGTGCGCGGCGAACTGTGGCAATATCATTTTCTGCTCCGAGCCACTTGGGATAAGGCTGTTAGCGGTACGTTTGTGGAAATAGAATTGTCCGAGCTCAACTTTGACTGGACTGAAGGAAGTTGCCACAAGCAGTTTGTAAGTCTGAAGGAAGCGCTGATCAAAGGCATCTCCAGAGCGCCGGCAGAGTGCCCGGAAGGAACTGGTGCGCGCTGGAGTACAGAAAGGGAATTGCAAAATGCCGGATATTTGGCCGAGATCGGGAAGGGACTTATCCTTGGACGTATCGGCAGCGATCTAGTACAGCTTGTCGAAGAAGACACAGTCAAGCATGCCTTGATCTGTGGACCAACCGGCGCCGGCAAAACCAGCGGTATTTTCATTCCGAACCTAATTGAGCGTACCAGTACAAGCGCTATCGTAACCGAAGCCACAGGCGGCAAAGGAATTGCTCACTTATACAAGCGCACATCCGGGTACAGATTCGCCAGCGGGCATCGAATTTACTATTTCAACCCGGATGATTTGCGCAGCCATAGAATAAATCCCCTGGCTATGGTGAAGACCTACAGCCAGGCTGTGCGCGTAGTGGAAATAATCATGCAATCGACGACGATGGCGACGCACAAAGGCGATCAGTCATGGGAAATGTCCGAGAAACTTCTTTTAACCTCTCTTATTCTGCACGCATCCGGTGAGAGCGCAGGTGGTCATTGCAATCTGGGACGAGTAAGAGATTTGTTGTTCCAAGGACAAGACAAAGTGGCCAACCTACTTGCTGATAGTCCGGTGGTGGAAGCGGAGGCTTCATATCGGGGTTTTCTCAAAAATTCGACTGAAGCCTATCGCAATCTGGTGGCGCAAGGGTTGGTCACACGTCTTTCATTATGGGGTGATCCACGCATCAGGGCGTTAACTGAGGCGAATGACATAGACTTTCTCAATCTTGGAAGAGAACTATTCACGTTGTATTTGAGCGTGCCAGCGGGCAAGCCAGAACTAAAGCCATTGGCTTCGCTGATATTCAATCTAGTGTTTGACGTTCTAACGCAACAGCGCTTTGAGTTTCCATTGGCGCTGTTCTTGGACGAGTTCGCCAACTTCGGCTATGTACGCGGAATGCCGCAAAAACTGACCATTCTGCGGCACGATGGTATTCCGGCGGTGCTCGGCATTCAGGACTACACGCAACTAGAAATCGTCTATGGAAAGGAAGCAGGCTTGTTTCTCAGTCAACCTGGAACGCGGATATTTTTCCGCCCGAATGATCTGAAAACCGCAGAAGGGATTAGTCGAGCGTTGGGCATGGCCGGAGAAAAGGTGAAGGTGACCAGTTCAGGACAGTTGCAAGAGACTCGCGAAAGAAAGTACCTTCTGCCACCAGAGGAATTACTATCGCTTGAGCCGTCTGAGCTGATTGCCTTCATGCCCAAAACGCGACCGGTAAAACTTGGCGTCATTGGCTGGCAGGCGTACAAGGATGCGACGGATTTCGATATCTACCCACTGCCAGAGCCAAGATTGCTTGAGGTGGATGAAACACTGAAGAAGAGAGAGAAGAACTCAGTTCAGTTTTTCGTTGAGGAATTGTGCCGGCAGCCGATAGAACCGGTATCGAAAGACGATGGTCCAAGAGAGATGGCCGGGGGGTGGGAATGTTAGCCAAGATTGTAGGAGTACCGCTCGGATTCATTGTGTTTGTTTCTGTGAGCTGGATCGGCAGTTACTTTTTAGACTTCGGAGTTCCGCCCATAATTGGCTGTGTATGTGGCGGCGGCGTTTGGTATTTCTTTCGCTGCATTGATGATCGGCGACTCGATGCTTTGCTGCGTCCAAAACCGGCAATATGGCATGTGCCAATGCCGGTTGCCTGGGGGATTCTAAAAGACGTATTTGACGGGTCCATAGTGCGCACCAAAGAAGGAGTGATTGCCGCCTGGTCGATGAAACGCGAGGACAAATCGCGGGGGCAGTTGGCGGCAGTCCTTAATCTGTTGGAGCACGGTGGTTGTGGTCCTAATGGGGCGATTGTTCCACAAACGATCGCGGCAAATGCACAATTGACTCCTCATGGATCAACAACCGGTGTGACATTGACATTCGAGATCTTTGCGCCGAGCGGCACAGATCTTGTCGAAGACATCATTCGCAAGTGCCAGCGAAGACTGCAATCGGAAGTAACCGAGTATGGATTGATTAGGACGACGCATGAAGCTCAGCTCCCTGACGTAACGATAACGGACGAACAAGCAAGAGGTAATCGCTATGTGCAAGGAGGATGATTCAGATGAAGTCAAAACATACAAATGCGCGGTTACAAGCGGCGAGCTGCATGCGAGCATGTCTCGGGCTGAAAATACCCAGACGGTCCGGCCGGAGGTAAGTAACGCCCCTCCGACGACTACGTTGCTACAGAAAATCACTTCGATAAATAAAATCGCAGCGATGGAAGAAGAGGCAAGCACATCACGCAAGGCTGAATGCGAACGCTTGACTCAGGGTGCCGAGTTCCATATCGCGGCGAACAAACTGAATGAGTCCAAGCTACTTCTCGATCATGCCTTGATGATTGCAGACGAGTGGTTTGAGAAAGAAGACTGGCAGAGACTAATAATTTTGTACAATCTGACTCGGGTAGAGCATCTGCTTGGCTCTCAGCGCCGCGCCAGAGAGCTTGCAGAACGATTGGTCGTTCTTCAACAGACAATGCTTGGAGTAAATAACATCGAAGTTGCTGACACCCTTGAGCTGCTGGGGATGATCAACCAGGTGCAACGGAATTTTGGTTGGTCTGAGATGCAGTACCAGAAAGCACTATTGATAAAAGAATATCTGTTTGGTCCGGAGCATTACCAGGTAGCGATCCTGCTGCGGAAACTTGCAACATTGCACTTCGATAAACAAGATTACGCCAAGTGCAAGACGCTGTTGTCCAAAGCATTGAACATGCGCAAGGCGCTAGGCAATGTCCAAGATGACGAACTGGGAAGCATCCTTCATCAATTAGCGAGTGTGTTTTACGCTGAGTGCAATTACGCACAATCAGAAAATTACTACAACAAAGCTTTGCGCCTGCGAAAAAAACTCTTTGGCAATGAATCGCTGGCAGTAGCTGAGACCCTCGGTGGATTGGGCAAACTGTTTTGCGCGACGAAGAGATTTGCTAAGGCGGAACGGTCGCTCAATCGTGCCCTTCGAAATCAGGTGGCTGTCTTCGGCAACCATCACAAAGAGGTAGGAACCACTTTGGCAAGACTGTCCGGTGTTCATCGAGCGCAAGGGCGATTTGAAAAGGCGAATCAGTTATGCAGCCAGGCGATGGCTTGTAAAACTTTGCCAAAAGAGAGCGAAACATAATGGCAGATTTGCCGGCAAGGAGAATTGTTATGCCAAAGAAGAAGAGAGTGAGCCGTAAGGCAACTACACCACGCCACAAAGCTACAGGAGAGGATAAATCAAATGGCCGTGACGGAGACAACCCTGAGTTCATAGTAGCGCTAGGAACGGGCGCAGAAAGTGATCCTGAGGCCGTGATTGTCAGTCCTCCTGCAGTGAGGGAAGAAGGACTTCTCAGAGCGATACGGGTTGGGCTTGGAGTGAAAGCGCCGGACGAGCGATTGAATCAGGTACTTGTCGATCAGATGCTTGATCTCGGGATACTGCGCTACAAAGCAAAGCAGTATAGAGATGCCATTGATGTTTTCAATCAAGTTCTTTCGATTGATAGCGAAAGCGCAGAAGCATATAGCAGTCGTGGAGCGTCCAAAGTAGGGCTGGGGGAAAGTACGGAAGCGCTTATTGATTGCAATCGTGCATTGGAGCTAGACCCCAACCTGGCATCTGGATACAACAATCGGGGATTTGCTCTGCTGACACTAGGCAATATCTACGGTGCGTTGGATGACTTAAATAAGGCGTTGGAATTGGACCCTGAACATGTATCGGCTTACAACAATCGCGGATATGTGGCTTATCTCTTGGGGGAACTGGAGTCTGCCATTCAAGATTATGATCGAGCACTGAGTCTTAATCCGAATTTTGCGCAGGTGTACAACAATCGGGGAATGGTGAAAATGAAACTCGGAGAATTCGAGAGTGCCTTTGCCGACTACGACAAAGCGCTGTTTCTCGATCCAACTGCAAAAGAGACTTACTACAATCGAGGCTGCACCAAACAACGAGTTGGTGATCATGAATCAGCAATTCCTGACTTCGATGCAGCAATCCAGCTCGATCCAACATGGCCTCATGCGTACTTCAATCGCGGAGTAGCAAAACACAACACGGGTGATTACGCTGGAGCTTTAGCAGACTATGCCCAGGCAGCCAATGTTGGGAAGCAAAACAAACTATGCCAGAAACATGCTGTGCACAGACGAGGAGGATACCGCCGCTGGTTCAGTCGTCCGCCGGGCTCCCTTCGCTAGGGTATGGTATGGCAACTCTTTTGGTAGCCGGAGAGCATACCCAGATTAGCGATCCAACGAGACAGCTTGACAGGAATTGAAGTTCTGCTTGGAAAATGATAATTTGCACGCCGGTGCCGGTATTTTGAGGGAGTGAGCATGTCCAGCGAACAAGAGAAAAAAGAGGCGCTAGCGGAGGCCGCTAAGAACGCTGCAAAGGCGACACAGGAGGCTGCGGATCAACTCCAAAAGGTTGCAAAAAAGCAGTCTGAGGACAGTGCCTTGGAAGCAGCAAAGGCAGCTCTTCGTGCGGCGGAGAACATAAAGAAGTATCTAGACTCGCACAATGACTTCACTCAGGTCTCTCAACTTCCGAGCCGGGTAATGCTGATTCATGACAAAGACGAAGATTGAGTCAGTAAAGAAGACAATCTATATAAATTTGCCCGACTGGATCTTGCAGCCATTTTCGTCTGCTCGCGTGGAGACAAACGCGGCTCAGATAGTTCGTTTTGTTGATCCAAACAATGCTGGTGGCGATCTGAGACGATGCTTCTTACACTCGATCAACCAACTTCAAAAGTTTCGCTTCCAGTACCTTGAAGAGTCAATGGTTTGCTTTTCCAATTGCTCACAACCATACGAAAAGCTCACGCTGCAGCACGTAATGAGCCGACAACTTCCTTTAGATTATGTGTATGCGGATAACGAGCATGAGCACCTTGCAAGTGCGACGCAAACGGGGCTAGATCTATTACACGAGGTTGACGAGTCCCTCTATAGCGCGTTTACAACAATCATCGGCTGCATTTTATTCGGCAAATGCCCGACCCTAGCAGGCGGGAGTGTTTCCGACATTATCGGAGTAATTTGGCTGAATCCTCGCAGAGACTGGCGCACCATTGACTTTGCAGAAAATCTTCTGCACGAATACGTTCATCATTGTCTTTTCTTGGAAGAGATGGTGTGGACGATATTTTCAGAAACTGTTCCCCGTATGCATGAGGATGATGCGCTAGTTACCAGTTCAATATTGAAGATCAAGCGTGGCTACGACCGTAGCTATCATTCAGCCTTTGTAGCTTACGCAATTGCACATTTCTACTTGGCTATAGACGAACGATCCAAAGCTCGTGAGTTGCTTTCTGGTGCGTTGGAAACTGCACTCGAACTTCGTCAAAAGCAGCAGTTTCTGACTGAGCATGGTCGCAAGATGTTGACCGAGCTAATAACGGGTTGTATGGGAGGTGCCAAATGCTAAGGTTCATGGAACTCAATCGTGTTCAGTCGAATATGCGATTCTTCGTGCAATACATCGATAGCAAGCTGCTCGAAACAGAATCACTGCGAGATTCATATTTTTCAGCACTTAATAGTGTCCAGAAGACAAAACTTGTCTGGATAAGAAATTCAAATACAGTACAGCTACTTTTTGACCATTCTGATCCGCTAACGGCCGGATTACTCTGCAAATTGATGAATATAGAGAATCTAGGCGAAGAGAATGCATTATCAAACGAACGTGTTAATCACATTACGGAACAATTTGGCGAAGCAATCCAACTCATTCAACTTAAGAATGCCGCACTTGGTCAGCTGTTTGAGTTACTGGTCGGAAATATTTGCTTTGCAAAATTGAAGGGACTTGGAGGCGCTAGCTTTGGTGACACACTTGGTGCCTTTTGGCTCAATCCTCCGAAAAGCTGGAAGAGCGTAGATTACTCCGAAGCTATTGTTCACGAGACGACACACCAAGCTTTGTTTCTCGAACAGATGGTTAACGGCATGTACACTGTGCCAGCAAGCGAATTCGGTAACGAAGAGAATTTGGTGTTGAGCGCCATTCGTAAAGTGAAAAGGCCTTTTGATCTTTCTTGGCATTCGGTTACCGTTGCAGTTGCTTTAGCCGAGTTCTATAGCGAACTCGGTGACAAGTCCAAAGCATCATCTTTCGCAGGGCCGGCAAGAACAACACTCGATGAGTTCAAGTCCAAGAAGGATCTGCTAAGCACAACCGGCTTAGACATTCTGGACGATTTGGATTCTCGCTGTCAGGCCTTTGAACTAGCTCCCATCAGCTAGGGTTGTTCGCTGAAGCAGATTTCCACCACTCTTTGGAGTGATTGGTTGACGAGATCAGTGTCCTGCATACTAAGCGAGAGCAATTGCATTGCATGTGATAACTGTGGTTCGTTTTGTCGCAGATATGCGAATGCTTCTTTGGGTGATCTAAACCACATGCCGCGCAACTGGAAATACAATGGAATGAGCTGAGTTATAACTTGCGCTGCATAAAACTGTGCAAGTGGCTGGTCATATTGCTCGTGCGCCAGCTTGATGCGACGTAGCATTCGACGGCTCCATACTTGCAGGCGACCTCGTTCCTCCGGTGAAATTGAAGGAGGAGATTCAGATAGCAGCTCATGAAGCTCAGAAAGGAATGGAGCTAACTTCCCTGATTTATCAAATAGCAATTGTCCACCAGCCAGGTGACTCCAATTAGCTCGAGGTGAGTCTAGAACTGTGTGCTGAGGCTCCACATAAATATCTAACGGTACGGCGGCGCTGTCGTCCCAAATACCAGTACTCTTTCCTTCAGCAATAGTCACTAAGACATCTAAGTCACTCGCTTCTGATTCGATGCCTTTGGCACGGGACCCGTAAATAATGATCCCAACTACTTCCACAGCGAGAGACGTGTTCAGGAATTGAACCAGCTCCAATACATTTTCTGGTCGCCTGATTACACCCAAAAAGAGACTAGTCAGTTGATGAATATACGGTTTTGGAATTGTATCCATGTTCAGTAAATCCAGTGTGCTTGCTTACCGCATGTAATGCACTTTGCATCAGCAGTTTCGGCAGCGCGAAGTTGTACGGCAGCATTGTTTACGTGTTCCATGCAAAATCTGTAAAGCCCCTTCTCATCCCATTCAAAGACGTTGAGAGAATTTCTCAAAAGTTTCTCAAGACGTGCATTAACTTCTGGTACATGGACTCTCACATAGGGGCCTTCTTTCTCGTCGCCACCTTCATCGGGAAGCCAGGTATTGTTTCCAATCAACTGGTACAGCTCATTGAGCAGCTTCGGATCAGGCTCATACCAGACACTTTTTGAGAATTTGATGAAAAGGTTAGGCTTGGGCGGGCGTCCACCTTTGGCGCCATTCGCGGCAGCCGCAGCTCTTTTAGCCTCGGAAGTCGATGCACCACCTTTGGTGCCCCCGCGCGCTCCCAGAATTGAGGCAACACTTTCGACCTGGGTAACGGTGAAAGTAGTACCGCTAAGAAACTGATCTAGCTTGGCTTCCAGGCGCTCAGTGTTAGCGCTTAGTTCTCGCCCTTTTGCATTCATGTAGAAACGGATCGTATGAAGCGCAAGGGAAGCTTCATTCTCGTCTAAATTAACTACCCTTTTTTCGTCTTTCATGGTGCAATCGTCCTATATTTCGCTGATTGATCGATTACTCCTTACCATCATAACCCAAACCGCTTTAGGTTGTCCAGTTGGCTAATTGCGAAATTAGCGTGCAGCCAGCCAAATTCGTCCAGCGGCTGCAATGTTTCGGCGGCGGCCGCGTTTCGCGCAAGCTGCAAGTGCCATTCGCGTCAGACAATAACATGGTCGATTACCGACTGACCCATCAACGGTTCTGGAAGTGTATATCGCCGACACGCGGCAGCGGAGAACGCTGAATGCGTTGATTACGCCCAGGTTCGACTTTGCTTGAATTTCTCTCGCGCCCCCTGCAGGATTTCCTTCCAGTCCTCGCGAAGTGGCTTTACTTCCAATTCAACGATTAACCATTCGATTACGTCTTCCAGGGCAACACGTCCGGATGGGATATGGCGCTTGTGCAGATTGAAGAACGAAAACCGCTTATCCGCATCTGCATAAACATGAATGTGTGGATACAAGACCGGATCGTCATCGAGGTCTGGGTGGTAGTGGAAGCCGATCAGGTCTTTCTGCTCTTCGTCCAAGATTGAGTAGATGTATTCGCGTGTCGAGACAGCATCCTTATTTTCAGGGACCGGATCGTCAATTTCTTGTGAGATGTCTATATACAGGACCCCGCCGTCGTTGCGCTTGAGCTTGACCGGGCCCTGAGACCAAGCAAGCGCTTGCCGCCCCTCTCTGTTCGGGTAAACAAAACAGACGTCACGAGCGACACAACTTACGATTTTTTGCAGTTCTTCAGTGTAGTCATTAAGAGCCGCCTGTCCTTTATTTGTGGTCACCGACTCGTGCCGCTTTCGGGATCATCATCAAAACTTTCAACAACCGGGGGTTATTGCAGGCGTCTTTGTACTCGCCGTTCCGGTAACGCTTTAGGAACTCATCAGCGCTAAGTCCAAGGTAGGATTGCACCAAATTCTCGAAAAATTTGGCGGCTTGCTCTTCGTCCAACATCTGAACGTTAGGAGTATCATTCTTGTCGACAACTGAGCTGCTCATAAGCCTTAACCTTTAGTCTTTATGTTCTAAAGAGTACCTGAAAACCTCGAACAAGGCAACTAGACGGCGAGAAAGCCGGTTTGGTTGCCGCTTTTCCGGACTGGACTCTAGTCAGCAAGTCGCATTGCTACAACTAGATTGCTTGAATAAGCCAGTGGGCTGGTGGTCTAGGCTCCGTACTCATTCTAGCGCTTCATAGACAAAGCCTCCAAATTAGTATACCATACAAAGATATGGGTCCGGGGAGTAGCTTGTTGTCTGACTCTGGGGTGACCGCCCCTTATTTTGCTCGGCAACACTTTGGGAAAAGGCAAATCAGTCAGTTACGCAAGACTACTAGGGTCGTGTGCCACAGTTCATGGCCCTAGCCAGCGAAGCGCTTCGTCGCGGTCGTTATAGAAGACCCGGTAACGGTCTTCATGTTTACCAAATGCCAGCCGGGATAAAAATGCGAGGCGATAACCCGGCACTACAATCGCGCTTTTTGCAATGCGTTCGTTCATTCGTTCGTGAAATGACTGCATCAGCAGAGTTAAGGTCAATGATGGGTCGTTCATGTACAGTCCATCGTAAAGAATGCAGGAGCTATCGCTGTGCATCAGCTCGCCCTCAATTTGCCTTTGCAAGAGTTCAGTAAGTTCCTCGGTTAGCCATCCGATCAGGGTGACAATAATTATGGAGCCGGTGCGCCTGACTTCTACGCGCCCTTCTGGGTATTGGGGTGAATCCATTGATTGATTTTCCTTACACTACGCACAGAGTTACTAATTCTTGGGTTTTGATATCAATAGCCCAGACGTTACGTTGTCCACGGAGATTAAGCCGACGTCGCGAAGCAGTTGAGTTTGTGCTTTATTGAAATTGATCAACGCCTGCGCCTTATCTATGCGCGCCTGAGTGAGATCTCTTTGAGCAGTTAGTACATCGATATTGGTGCCTAGACCATTATCCAATCTCATTCTCGCCAACTTTAGCTCTTCAGCAGCCGAGATCACTCCATTAGTGGCTTCGTCAATAGCGGCGTTTGTAGTCATCGTCATGTTGTACGAATTTCTCACTTCATCGAGTACATTCAACAATTGTTTGTTGGCATCGATCATGGCTTGCCGCGCCTGCCAGCGAGAGGTTTCAGTGTTGGTGAGAGCCGTGGTGCCAAGACCGTCAAATTTCCACGTGACGGCGAAGTTGAGTAAATAAGTCGGATTCATCCGTCCAATGGTTGACTGTAGTCCAATAATATTGCCTCCTAAAGAAACTGTGGGCAGTAAGCTAGATGCAGAAATCATGATCGCTTTCTTGGCTGCTTGCCTGAGCTCGTCATACTGCTTAAGTTCCGGCCGGTTATCTATGGCTGTCTTGAGCAGATCGTTGATAGTAAGATCGGTAGAGACCAACCGGATTTTTCGAAGCGTCCTGTCGGCCGGCAACAGATCTTGTCCCATATTGCTGTTCAGTATGTGAGCAAGCTGTATAGCCGATGAGCGACGAGCGCCTTGTTGCTCAATAAGACGTTGTCTGTCCTTCGAGAGTTGGGTTTTTGCCTGCAGAATATCCAGATTAGTTGCCAACCCATTGCTTTCGAGCGACGTATTCTGCCTGACCTGCTCTTCAGATATTGCCACAGCCGCTGTACGAATCTGCAAAAGAGTCTCGTTGTAGATCAGGTCATAATAAGTGTTTGCAGCGGACAGTAATGTGTTGCTAATGTCTGCCTTCAATTGAGCTTTGCTGGCCTTGAATCGATGTTTTTGCGCTAAGGCGGTAAATAGCAGCTTGCCGCCCTGAATAGGCTTCCAACTGAGGCCACCATTGAGCACCGTTAGAGTAGTATCGATCACGGTCTTTGTGGTAGTCACCCCACCTGCATTTGCCGAAGCGAACGCTTTGATCGGCAGAGCGGATGTGCTGTTCAATCCAACTTCATTAAAGCCTAAGGATGCTGAGGGTAAGTAGCTGGTAAGGGTGTTCAAGTAAGACCATTTTTGAGATTGAACGTTAGTAAAAGACCGCAAAATATCCAGATTCATTCCTGAGGCCGAAAGCAGAACATCACGGAGCGATATTTGTTCTTGCAGATTTGAGTCGAGCCCAAAAGGGCTAAGGTATTGGCTAACGGAAATCAAAGCTTTGAGCGGAGGTTGTTCCATCTGAATGAAATGATTGGCCGTATTATCGATTTGATTTACTGCCTGGTCATTTACTGGTGGAACAACTTCAACTCGGGAAGAACCCATTTGCTGCGGCGCGTTTTGTCTAGCGGTTTCTTCCTGGTACACCTGTTTTTTATCGAAGCGCTTAACCGTCTGCTTGAGCTGAGGCAAAGACACTTCCGCCAGGAGCTGCTTTTCATTGCGGACTTGATTGCCACCACGAGGACTTGCGGAAGCTATTTGACTGGGAGCCTGTTTGGAATCAGCAGGAGCAAGTTCGTCTGCACTTGCATAGCTTTGGACTGACAGTGATACCAGGTATAGCGTAAGCGCTAAAGTCCTGCGCACTTTAAGCCCGGTCGTGATTATCATCAAGGTCTCCTTACAAACTACATTCATCAGTGCGCCGACAATGAAACTTTGCTCTTGCGCCCGGAATCAAGAAGGAATAGAAGCACCATACTGGCGCACAAAAGAACACCAACAAGCCATGAGATGTCCGCAAAGGAAAGAACGGAAGCCTGCCTGAGCACCTCGCTGTTTGCTAAGAGTCTGGCACCTGATTCTGCATCGTGCGGAGACACGCCGTGGCTCTTGAAGACACTGGCAAAACCATTCATTGTCTCGACAGCCGCCTGATTGAATGGTGTGACTTTTTCAATAAGTACAGCTCTATGGAACTCATCACGTCTGGCAAGCAGTGTGGTGATAGCTGCAATGCCTATACTGCCACCAAGTTGGCGAGCCAGGTTGAAGAAGCCGGAGGCTTCTGCAATTTCTTCCGGCGGACAGTTACCGAGCGTGGCCATTGTCAGCGGCATATACATAAAAACCATCGCTACGCCTCTAGCGAGAAGCGGCCAGAAGAAGTAATCAACATTTGTGCCCAGATTGATATTGGTTAATTGGAACATAACCCAGGCCATTAACAAAGTGCCTATACCAACGAGCACGCGCGCGTCAAAATATTTAGAGAATATGCCTGACAGTGGCATCAGTATGGCTGAAGCTATTGAGCCCGGAAGTTGCAGGAGCCCAGCCTGCATGGCGGTGAAACCCAAGAGCGTCTGTACAAAGCTGGGTATGGTGAACATGCTGCCATACATGGTCATGCCCATGACCAGTGAGAAAAGAGATCCCCCCGCTATAGCTCGATGCCGCAAGACTCTCAGCTCAACTGCCGGCTTTTCCGTCGTTAACTCCTGCACTATAAACAGGATGAACCCAACAAAGGCTGCAATGGACAGAGTAACGATCGTTGGCGAAGAGAACCAATCATCGTGTTGTCCTTCCTCAAGAACATATTGGAATGATCCAACTGCCACAATAAGAAGGAATATTCCAAGCCAATCAACCTTAACTTTAGAGGTGTCACCGGGAACATCATCAGGCAAAGCATAAAGACACATCAAGGTCGCCAGAATCCCAAAGGGAATGTTGATGAAAAAGATCCAGCGCCAGTTGAAGGTATCAGTCAAATAGCCGCCTAATGTAGGACCGAGAATTGGTCCGACAATGATGCACAGACCAAAGAGTCCCTGGGCGTGGCCTTGCAGTTCCTTTGGGAATGACTCAAACAGTATGGACTGGGCCTTAGCGAGCAGTCCTCCACCAAATAACCCCTGCAACAGACGAGCCAAAACAAGCATCACTAGATTTGTTGATACGCCGCACAAAATTGATGCCAGCGTAAACCCGATCATAGAAACAACAAAGTACTTCTTCCTTCCAAAAGCCGTGCCAAGCCAGGCACTGAGTGGAATCATGATGCCGTTGGCAACCGAATAGGCTGTGATTACCCAGCCGACTTCACTCAATGTGGCTCCAAGGTTGCCTTGAATATGCGGCAGGGCAACGTTAACGATACTTGTATCGAGCACTTCAAGCAAGGCGCCTAACGACACTGCCACGGCAATCAGCCAGCGGACGATCTGTCCTTTTTCAGCGACCTTTTGTTCTAGTGCTTTTTGGTAGCCGCTCATCGGATTAGTGCTACTTGTTCACAAAAACTGTAACGAGGCAGGACATGCCCGGTCCAATTTTGCTCCGATAGTCTCCGAGACTTTGGTCATCAAAAACTATTTTGACGGGGATGCGCTGAACTATCTTAGTGAAGTTCCCACTGGCGTTCTCTGCCGGAAGCATGCTGAACTTGGCTCCTGATGCAGGGGAGAGACTGTTGACCGTCCCTTTGAATACGCGACCAGGAAAGGCATCAACTTTGATCTCAGCCTCTTGCCCTACGCGCATTCTGCCAACTTGCGTTTCCTTGTAGTTGGCCATGATCCAAGATTCGTCCTGTACTATGGATATCAGCGTCTGCCCAGGCTCAACACGCTGCCCGATCTCCACGGACTTCTTGGCGATGCGTCCATTAACAGGGGCGGAAAGCTTTGTGTAGGAAAGCTGAAGCTTGGCTTGGTTAAGTGCCGCCTGGTAGCGGCTAATGCCAGACAACGCACCTTTATATTGATCCTCGTCCATTCTCTGCTGGGACACCATCGCTTGAGCTGATGTAAATGTTCCCTTGGATTTCTGCAAGCGCCCGATAGCCTCTTCTACCTTAGATTGCGCTTGTAGTGCTTGTTTTTGAGATTGCCTGAGACTTTCTTCTGCCTGCTCACGCTGAGCGATTTGCATCTGTAGAGTTTGCTGCGCTTTGTCGTATTGCTGCTTTGTGACAGCGTGACTTTCGTAGACGGTTTTGTATCGCTGGAAATCGGTGCGCGCGAATTCCTCCTGTGCCACCAATTCCTTCAGTCTTGCCCTGGACTGTCTGACTTGGTCGCCAGCTTGTAAAACTGCTGCTTTTGCTGTGACAATCTCAGCTTGGACAGCATTGATGTCGCCATTTGCTTGAGCCGTTTCTCCCTGAGCTGACAGCGAGCTTTGCTCGATCTTGGATTTTGCAGCAGCTGCCTGGTGCTGGGCTTGTGCAAAAGAGGCCGCGGCTTCGTGTACTTCTACCTGTTGGTCTTCTGGATCGAGTTGAACAAGGATATCTCCCTTCTTAATCCGTTGATGCTCATCGATAAGGACATTACTGACGGTGCCGGAAATTCTTGAACTAATGTAGGTAATATGTCCTTCCACGTAGGCATCGTCTGTCTCTTCGCGCCCATGAGCATATTGCCACCACACGGCCCCGAGAATCACCAGAGCTATCGTGAGTACGCCTGCAGTCAAGGCTACTTTGTTTATTTTCCTCGGCGCAGGCGATGGTGCGACTTCGGAAATACTTTCAGTAGTTTGTTCTTGGACGGTACGCATTGTATTTGTTCCTGTGTCCTCGTTTGGATTCATGGTGTTATGGCAGCCATCAAGGGTTTGGTATTAGTTTTTGGTCTGATCAGTTGTTCGTCCGGTGAGGAATCCGTGCAACAACAAATCAATGACGCTATCCGTATCTTGGGCAAGAGAAGTCTTGCTGCCGGTGAAATAGTGAGTGAAAAGCTTGCCGTACAGTTGCTGGCTAATAAAGTCCGTTATCTTCGATGGCTCTATATTTCTTGCCTCGCCGTCTCTAATGAGGGACGCGAACATCTCGTTCCACTGACCGACACTTCGATCCCGGTGCTCGAAATACGTAGGTTTTTGCCTATCTTTGAACTCAGAACGCTCCTGGATGATCAGTTCTAGGAGTTCACTATTGTCGTCAAAGAATTGAAAGTAAGCCGTAATAGCAGCTTTCAGCCGCTCAAGAGGATCGGTCAAGTGGGCTGACGCTGTGTGGATCGAGTCCTGGAGTCTCCTCATCGCCCGATCTGCGCAAGCAAGGAACAATGCTTGTTTGGTTGGAAAAGTTCTGTATATGGTTCCTTTGCCTATGCCAAGAGAGGCGGCAATCACCTGGACGTCAGTTGCCCTGAAGCCATTCTGGGCAAATGCCCTGGTAGCCTCAGCCAGGATTTCCTCGTCGCGAGCTGGAAGGACAGAAATCTGCTGGGACTGTGCGTTTAGCGATTTTGTTGTCATTGCATCCCCTTTTGTCAAGCGCGGACGGACGCGTCCGTCCAATTACCAGAATAGCAAAGGTTCCAATTCCAAACATTAACCCCGCGTCACGTCGGTGAGTTGTGGTCCTTGAAAAAACAAGAGTTTAGTGGTGATGCAAAGGATTGGACGGACGCGTCCGTCTGGCAGTAGTATATGCGAGGCATAGCGGTTGGGTATTCAGTGAGTGCTCATCCTGAAGTGCCTGCTGCAAGAATCACTGGCCTAGTAGATTTGCGGGAATTTCCATATCGTGTTTGAAAAAATTCTGATTGTTGATGACAATGAGTCTCTGCGGAAGATTATTACTTTTCATTTGCGAAAACTCGGTTGGGAAGCCACTTCTGTAGGCAGTGGCAGAGAGGCCATAGAAAGCATTCAGTGCGTGCACTACGACCTGATCTTGCTAGACATTAATATGCTGGATATGGACGGATACGAAACCGCGATCGGCATCCGTTCGTTAGAGCAGCAATTGGGACGAGAGCCAGTCACAATCATTGCCCACACTTCCGGCGATCTTGACAGAGACAAGTGTTTGACTTCAGGCATGAATGATGGCATGGAAAAACAAGCACTGCTGGATGATTTAAGATGTTTGGTAGAGAAATGGTTAGAGCAATCGGCACAAAGACCATGAAGACCCGCATAGTTTCGGACCACAGCAATTGTGTGTGAATTTCCGAAAGTGGCGCTATAGCCTGAAACACTGCAACCATGAGGCAGCCAGTCAGCTACGCGCCTTGCTGGCTAGTCGGCAAGGCGGCTATGCAATCTTGAGAATCGATTCTTGGTGAGTTTACGGCCTTCGAAACCGCAAACGATGCAAGCCTGCTTGAGTCAATTGGAACTAGCAAGGAAAGCAATGCAGAGACATCGGTCTCAGCAGCATCGAGCCAGGAAGTCTCATTCCGTGGTGGCAGGATCGCCGGCATTCGATCATGTATTGGTTGCATAAACGAATTCGCCGGCATGGTAATTATTGTGCAAGTTCTCAAAACTTCGCCATCTGCCGAAGTCCAGCGGTCCCAGAGTCCAGCGAATCCAAACATTGCTTTGTCCGGCAGGTGAATGTAAGTCGGGATCTTCTGTCCAGTGTCAGGATCTTGACGCCATTCAAAAAATCCATCAGCAGGAATTATGCAGCGCCTGCTTTTGAGCGCATTTTTGAAAAACGGCTTCTCGGCGATAGTCTCAATGCGGGCATTGATCATCGGCTTGGTTTTCTTCAGGTCTTTCGCCCAGGAGGGAATCAGTCCCCATTTCAGCGAGGACAGGACGGTCCTCCCATTCTCCTGCAGAATCGCCGCCACATTCTGACTTGGCGCGATGTTGAAGCGCGGGACCAATCGGGTTTCGCTAAAGTCAGAGATCAGAAAGCGCTCACCGAACTCGCGTTCTTCGGCGCGTGTAAGTGTGTATCTGCCGCACATTGTCTAATTATCGTCCTTGATCAAGTAATGGACAAATTTTGCCATCAGATTTGGATAACACGCCGGTCAAGCGTCACCACAGATATCAAGAACGGGGTACCCAAGCGATAGCTTCTATAATACTTAATGCTCGCCAATCAGTATTGGAAGCCGGTTTTCAAGCGCCCCAATGCGCCAGTATCGTCTGGAAATTCGAACGAGTTTGATCGAAAAGGAGTATGTAATTGGAGTCTGGACCGGTAAAGAGCGATATTCAGGCAATCTATTGCGACGAGTCATGCCATTTAGAGCATGACGGGCAGTCGGTGATGCTTGTCGGTTGCGTATGGACTGACAAAAAAGCCGTCAGGCACTTGACCGATGAACTCGACGCGATCAAGGAAAAACATCATGCTCGCGGTGAACTCAAATGGCAGAAGGTATCGCAGTCACGACTAGCTTTTTTCCTAGAGGTAGTTGACTGGTTCTTTGCCTCAACCGCATTGCACTTTCGATCCGTGGTGGTGGCAGACAAAGACAAGCTCAATCACGCAGTTTTCAATCGCGGTTCACATGATGAGTTTTACTACAAACTTTACTATCAGTTGCTGCATCGAGTTCTGCTGCCGAGCAAGAAGTATGAAGTTTACATAGATTTGAAAGACACGCGCGGTCGGCTAATGCTACCGAAATTGCGCGACGTGCTTTGTACTGCAAAACACGATTATCAGGGAGCGCTGATAAGCACCATTCAGAATGTCCATTCTCGTGAAGTCGGTCTTGTCCAAGTTGCGGATTTTCTACTCGGTGCAGTTGCTTACCGCAACCGGCATTTAAGCGGAAACGCGGCAAAATCGCAGATAGTGGAGAGAATCGAAAAGCACTACCAAAAACAATTGGTGCTTACGAGCCCACTTGCTGAAGACAAATTTGATGTGTTCATCTTCCATCCGAAGGAAGTAGTTGGTCAATGAACGCTCCTGTTACTTTGCCCGACCCCATCTGGTTTTCCGGCGTCTGGTCGGAATGGGCCGCATTCGTTGACAAATACTATGAAACGTTCAGACAAGACTTTTTGACTCCACCAAAACCAAGGTTCCAAGGCAGGCCAGTTTTGGTGAGCAGGTTCAGTGGACCGGAGGACGATGGAAAGGAAGCCAAATTCTGGCACCTGATTACCAAATAGCACAAAGAGGGCGGCCGCGATCCAGATCCCAACCGTGCAGAACGCATCAATTGGATTCGCTTCATCATAGAAAACCATCAGCACTTCAAGACCTGGAAGTATCTTGAGGCAGTGAAAAACAAGATGGAGCCCCGATGGTATATCTGGGCTGAGGCAGAAAATTTTCTTGTGATCATCGCGGAACGCGACGGTCTCTATCACCTCATTACGTCATTCTGGGTCGAAGACTGGAATAAGGCGAAGCTGAACAAGAAGTATGATAAAAGAGAGCCCTAAAGGCAAAAGACGCCTCGCTTACGCGTGCGCCTTCCGAACTCTTTCTGCCTCCATTGGCAGATGAATAATATCAATCTAGCATACGGATGGATGTTAGGCAAGCGTCATTCGGTTATAAAATCGTTAAAACGCTGACCCAGCCTGGGGTTAGACTAAAAACCCGGACTGGGAGCGAAAACCACAGATGGGCTTAATGCTCAAATGTGGTTTTCCTCAATAAATTGCCTGCTGTAGGGGTGAGCAATTGGGCATACATTGGCTAATAGTTGGTAATTTCCAGACCCAGTGAGGCGTTTAGACTCGACGAAAAACACCGAAAAGCCCCTTGACGAACATTAAATGCAAGATATACTTGTAGTACAATGTATTACAATGGTGATTTCAGTGGTTGACGAAGAGCGAGAACGGATCATAAGCAGGGGTATTGTCCAGTTCAGGGCTGATGAGCCTCTGATGAGAGCCCTGCTTGACGCGGCCGATCATTTTCACATCC